>CAMTPG010000310.1 GCA_947074335.1 uncultured Parabacteroides sp. | reverse complement strand
TGTCTGTATGTGAAGTTATTGAAAGGTACAGCCATGTCGCCCGGACTTCCGTTCTGGGATCTGATGATGAAGAATATCTATTCGCTGGGAGCCTATTCGGTACAGAAAGAGAAGTTCAAAATGGACATTCTGTATCAGAGTGATACCACCGGAACTTATGTAAATTATCTCTCCGAAGGAAATATTGCCAACACACTGCTTATCCGCGCCTTGAATCTGGATAATCTGGATTCGAATAATGAGCGTCATCCCGATGGTATTTTCGACTTTGTGGAAGGATACACGGTATTGTCGGAAAACGGGAAGGTAATTTTCCCCAGTGTGGAACCGTTCGGTTCCTATTTACGCCAGAAGATCGGCAACAATACAATTGCAGATAAGTATGTGTATCAGGAATTATATGATTCTACACTGACGGTTGCCCGCCAGATTGCCGAAAAGAATAAGTTCATTTTGCGCGGTGAATATAAAGCCTCATCGGGATCAGAAATCCAGCTTGGCGCCACCAATGTGGCAAGAGGTTCGGTGAAGGTAACGGCAGGAGGCGCAATATTAACCGAGAATGTAGATTATACCGTGGATTATACTTCGGGAGTAGTAACGATTCTGAACGACAATATCATCTCCGCCGGAACAGCAATCAATGTATCGCTCGAAAATCAGGCGGTATTTAATATGCAGCGCAAAACCATGATGGGATTGGATCTGAATTATCATTTCAATCCGAACTTTGTGATTGGAGGTACAATCATGCATATGTCGGAAATGCCACTGACCACCAAACAGCTGATGGGCGATGAATCACTAAAGAATACCTTATGGGGATTAAATATGGCCTACAAAGGCGAAAGCCAGTGGCTGACCAATATGCTGGATAAAATTCCGTTGTTGAATGTAACCCAGCCCAGCCAGATTGCCTTTACCGCCGAATTTGCACACCTGATTGCCGGTCATTACGAAAATAAAAATACTGGCGGATATTCGTATCTTGATGATTTTGAATCGACACAAAGTAACTTCGACCTGCTCGATCCTTATCCATGGCAGTTATCGAGTGTGCCTTATGATGATGCGGCACTTCCGCGTTTCCCGGAAGCCAGTCTGGTTAACAATGTTGATTACGGTAAAAACCGTTCACTGTTGGCCTGGTATATGATTGATGGTCTGTTTACACGACGCAACTCTTCGCTCCGTCCCCGGCATATTACGGATGAAGAATTATCCAACCACTATGTGCGCGCGGTTCAGACTGAAGAGCTTTTCCCCGAACGACAGACAACCATCAGCGAGAGTAATACTTTACGCGTATTGAACATGGCCTATTATCCTACGGAAAGAGGACCTTACAATCTCGATGCCGATGCCATGAATCCGGACGGAACCTTGCAGAATCCGGAAAAACGTTTCGGTGGTATGATGCGAAAGATTGATCAGACCGATTTCGAAACAGCCAATGTGGAATATATCGAATTCTGGATGCTGGATCCGTTTATTTATAACCGCCAGACCGAAGGTGGTGATCTTTATTTTAATATCGGAGAAATCTCTGAAGATATTCTGAAGGATGAAAAGAAATTCTTCGAAAACGGTTTGCCGGTAAACGGCGACGAATCGCAGGTTGAATATACAGTCTGGGGTAAAGTGCCACGCCAGCAAAGTACAGTATATGCCTTCGATAATTCGGATGGCGCACGCGAAAAGCAGGATGTGGGATTGAATGGTTTATCTAACGAAGAGGAGATGGAATATCCCGTATATCAGGAATATCTGGATAAGCTGCGCCAGCGACTAAGCGGACAGATCTTGACCGACTGGGAAAATGACCCGTTGAAACTCTCTCCCTTCTTTGATCCGGCTGGTGATAAATTCCATTATTTCCGCGGTTCCGATTTTGATCGTGAAGAGGTTGATATCCTGACGCGCTATAAACGATACAACGGTACAGAGGGCAATTCGAAAGATATTAATCAGTCGGAAGAGCGTTACAGCACCTCGGCACGTACCACGCCTGATGTGGAAGATATCAACCAGGATAATACACTGAACGAAAGTGAAAAATATTACGAGTATAAAGTGTCTATCCGCCCTAACGATACGATTGTAGGCAGTAATTATATCTCTGATAAACGCACCACGCTGGTTCGTCTGGCCGACGGAACGCAGGATTATGTAACCTGGTATCAGTTTAAGATTCCGGTGAAACAGTATCAGCGTCGCATTGGTGCGATCAGCGATTTCAAAACGATCCGCTTCATGCGTATGTATATGACGGATTTTCATGAGCCGGTAGTTTTGCGCTTTGGTTCATTGCAACTGGTTCGCGGCGAATGGCGTACCTACGAACAGGATTTATCGGATCCGAAAATGCCGCCTACCGTAAACGGAACCATCGAGGTTTCGACGGTAAATATCGAAGAGAACAGCGATCGTGATCCGGTAAGTTATGTATTGCCTCCGGGTATCACCCGCGTACTGGATCCAAGCCAGCCGCAGATTCGCCAGGAAAATGAACAGGCCTTATCTCTGAAAATTACCGATCTGTCACCGCTGGATGCGCGTGCAGTGTATAAAAACACAAACTATGATTTGCGCCAATATAAGCGATTGCAGCTGTTCACTCATGCCGAAGCTTTTAAATTCGATATCACGAATCTGCAAAGCGGCGATTTGACAGTATTCATCCGCCTGGGATCGGATTATAAGAACAATTATTACGAATATGAAGTGCCGCTGCTGCTTACGCCGCACGGCCAGTACAATCAATACAACACTGCCGATCAGGAAGCTGTATGGCCGGCCGAAAATATGCTGAATTTCAGCCTGGAGGCCCTGACCAACCTGAAACTCAGTCGTAACCGCGCCAAACGAAACGGCAACGACGGCGTAACATTCCAGACGGTTTATTCGGAATATGATCCGGATAATACGCGCAACAAGATCAGCATTAAAGGTAATCCGTCGCTTTCGGAGGTGAAAACGATTATGATCGGTGTTCGTAATAATGCGAAAGAGCTGAAGAGCGGCGAGGTCTGGGTGAACGAATTGCGACTGACCGACTTTAATGAGGAGGGCGGCTGGGCTGCCAAAGCCAATCTGAATGTGGCGCTGTCTGATCTGGGAACAGTCAATGTAAACGGCCATATCGAAACTGCCGGCTTCGGTGCACTCGATCAGTCTCTGAATGAGCGCAGAATGGATGATTTCAAACAATACAGTGTAGCCACATCTCTGGAACTGGGTAAATTCTTCCCGCAAAAGGCGCAGGTTAGTATTCCGTTCTATTATGCCTATTCGAAAGAGACATTCGATCCGAAATACAATCCGCTGGATCAGGATATCAAATTATCGGATGCACTGGATAATGCAGAAACACAGGCTGAGAAAGATTCAATACGCGATTATGCACAAGATCGTTCCGTTACCAAAAGTGTATCATTTAACAACATACGGGTAAACATCAGAAGTAAGAATCCGATGCCTTACGATCCGGCCAACTTTAC
>CAMTPG010000309.1 GCA_947074335.1 uncultured Parabacteroides sp. | reverse complement strand
CCGGCATCCCTTTCTGTATGTTGAATCAGTATCTGATTACAATTTATCGTTAGAACCCAAAACGCTAACGATTTTGTGCTCATACAATTTTTCCATGTTTTCGCGAGCCGGACCTAAATATTTACGAGGATCGAATTCTTCAGGTTTGTTAGCGAATACTTTACGGATAGCAGCAGTCATAGCCAGACGGCTGTCAGAGTCGATATTGATTTTGCAAACTGCAGATTCAGCAGCCTGACGCAACCACTCTTCGGGAATACCGATAGCAGCTTTCAATGCACCACCATACTGGTTGATTGTTTCAACTTCTTCCTGTGGAACTGAAGAAGAACCGTGCAGAACGATCGGGAAACCGGGAAGTTCTTTCACGATAGCATCCAATACGTCGAATGCCAATGGAGGAGGAACCATTTTACCTGTTTTAGGATCCAGTGTGCACTGCTCCGGAGTAAATTTGTAAGCACCGTGAGAAGTACCGATTGAGATAGCCAGTGAATCGCAACCTGTTTTAGTTACGAAATCTACTACTTCGCTGGGTTCAGTATATGTGTGGTGATCAGAGCTTACTTCGTCTTCAACACCTGCCAAAACGCCTAATTCGCCTTCTACAGTTACATCGAACTGGTGAGCATATTCAACTACTTTTTTAGTCAATGCCACGTTTTCTTCGTAAGGAAGGTGAGAACCGTCGATCATTACAGAAGAGAAACCAGAATCGATACAGCTTTTGCAAGTTTCGAAAGAATCACCATGATCCAGGTGAAGAACGATCTGAGGATTAGGACAGCCTAATTCTTTTGCATATTCAACAGCACCCTGAGCCATATAGCGAAGCAATGTACCATTAGCATATTGACGGGCACCTTTAGATACTTGTAAAATAACCGGTGATTTTGTTGCTACTGCAGCCTGAATGATAGCCTGCATTTGTTCCATGTTGTTGAAGTTGAAAGCGGGAATTGCATAACCGCCTTTGATGGCTTTAGCAAACATTTCTCTGGTGTTTACCAAACCTAATTCTTTGTAACTTACCATTGTTGTATCTATTATTACGTTAATGATTAAAAATCTGCACAAAGATAACAACTATCTCCTAACTTTATGCTTTAAAACAGCTAAAAATAATACAAAAAGTAGTCGGAGCGTAAAAAATAATTCGAAATACTTTGTTTGTTCAAGTCTAATCCATACCTTTGCACTCCAAAATACCGGTTACCAGACTTAAGTATAAGAATAATAATTAATAAGATAAAAGCAATGAAAAAAGAAATTCATCCTGAGAACTATCGTCCGGTAGTATTTAAGGACATGTCAAATGATGATGTCTTCATCACTCGTTCAACTATTAACGCTAAAGATACTATCGAACTTGATGGTGTTACTTATCCGTTGGTAAAAGTGGAAATTTCAAGCACTTCTCACCCGTTCTATACCGGTAAAGCTAAATTGGTGGATACTGCAGGACGTGTTGATAAGTTCATGAACCGTTACGGTAACCGCAACAAAAAATAAGCTTCGTATTCCGTACGAAACTGATAAAATATTAAAAAAAGGCTATGTCGGAAGATGTAGCCTTTTTTTGTTTCACGGATATTTCTATTTTTGTAGCCGGCTTTAGCAAATCTTATTACTAACATATAAATAAACGTACCATGACAAAAACTAAAGAAGAACTGCTCGCTATTCTCGATCAGTTCGAACTAAACGAACCGGTTGTATCGGCCGAGCCTTTCGGAAACGGCCACATCAACGATACACTGAAAGTAACTAACCACAAAGGCGAAATTTGCTATGTGCTGCAGCGCATCAATCATCATATCTTCACCAATGTAGAGATGTTACAAAATAACATCAATACGGTAACTTCGCACATCCGCAAAAAACTTGAAGCGGCAGGCGAAACGGATATCGACCGGAAAGTACTGACTTTTCTGCCCACACGCGATGGTAAGCCCTATTATTTCGACGGCGAAAATTACTGGCGCGTCTGTCTCTTTATCCCGAACAACAAAAGCTACGAAGCCATTACACCCGAACTGGCTTACGAAGCCGGAAAAGCATTTGGTGATTTCCAGTCGATGCTGGCCGATATACCCGAAGGCACGCTGGGCGAAACCATTCCCGATTTCCATAACATGGAATTCAGACTGAAACAATTTCACGATGCAGTAGCTGCCGATGCAGCCGGACGCGTGGCCGAAGTGCAGGATCTGATCGACGAAGTAGAAAAACGCGCCGAAGCCATGACCATTCAGGAGCGCCTGCACCGCGAAGGCAAACTACAGAAACGCGTAAACCATTGCGATACAAAAGTAAACAACATGCTTTTCGATGCCGATACCGATAAAGTATTATGTGTAATCGATCTCGATACGGTAATGCCGGGTTATGTACTATCGGATATCGGCGATTTTATCCGTACCGGAGCCAATACCGGAGCCGAAGATGATGAAAACACAGACAATGTGGAAGTAAATCTGGATATCTTCGAAGCCTATACACGCGGTTACATGGAGAAAGCAAAAACATTCCTCACTCCGCTCGAGATCAGCCTGTTGCCTTACGGAGGCCGTCTGCTTACCTACATGCAGACTGTTCGCTTCCTGACCGATTATATCAATGGCGACACCTATTATAAAATTCACGGCCCGAAACACAATCTGGTACGTACACGCGCACAGTTTAAACTGCTGCAAAGCCTGGAGGCCAATCAGGAAAAAATGGATGCATTTATGCAGACATGGCTGTAAACAGAACACAATCAACGCAGTAAAAAAGGCGGGACCCGTATCGGGTTCCGCCTTTTTCATGCTTATTGTTCAGCCCATTCGCGAATGGTATCACTTTTTATATCCACGCCCAGCTCGGCAGCTTTGCGAAGAATGTTGCGAGCCAGCTCGGGCTTTCTGTCTTCCGGACAAAACCGGAAATAGGCCTCGGCCGCATGCACATGCGCGGCATCGGGCATTGGATATTCCCTGCGATCGGGTAAACCGAAATCTGAATCAGGCAATAATTTACGTTCGGCGGCATCTAATTTATCGGCGCCGTGTGTACCAGGTCTGCTTGTCATAATCAGTTGAAATTTAGTGTTCAAATAAATAACAAAACTCTGCGAAAAAAGATGTTCAATTTTTCGGAATTGTTTATCTTTGCAATATACTTCTAATCTGTTGCTGCATATGTTTGAACGCATCAAATCATTCTATCAGAATTACCTGTCGAGAATCAATGTATACTGGTTAGTGATTATCGGATTTTTGCTGCTCACTTTTACCGTGGGCGACAGCAATCTGTATATGCGGTTTAAATACGATGAAAAAATTACACAGTTAGAAAAAGAAATTAAATATTATCAGGATGAGATCGAAGTAAATTCAGAGAAGCTGAACCGTTTACGCACCGACAAAGAGGGTTTGGAACGGTTTGCCCGCGAAGAATATTACATGAAACGTCCCAACGAGGATATCTACATCATTAAACGAAAATAAATGAGTAACAAATTCAGAACCTATCTTTTTTCGGG
>CAMTPG010000308.1 GCA_947074335.1 uncultured Parabacteroides sp. | reverse complement strand
TACAAAGATTTCAGTCTGGGATTCCTGTTTGATATGCGTAAAGGCGGCGATATTTTCGACCAATACAACTGGTGGTATGCCGTTTATTCAGGTTTGCTGGATATTACAACAGCCAATAATATTCGCGAAGATGGTGTAATTCCGGGTGTAAATATCATGCAGAATGAACGATTTGTCGATGCAAACGGCAACGAAGTGAATGCAGATAATCCGGTTACGGTAGAAGCCATGTACTGGTTTAAAGGTCAGCCGCAAAAATACCGCACTTATGATGGTTCGTTTATTAAACTGCGCGAAATCAATCTGACCTATGAATTTCCGAAACAGCTTTTGCAAAAAACCAATTTCTTCAAACGTGCCAATGTTTCTTTCATTGCATCGAATGTGGCTATTTTGTGGTTACACAAATCGAATCAGGGACATTTTGATCCGGAAGGTCTTATGGGTACAGGCAATAGTTATCTGGGCCGTGCCGGTACATCGTATCCGCCTTCAAGAAGTTTTGGTCTTAAACTCAGTGCTACATTTTAATTCGTCGAATCCCATTAAACGAAAAGATTATGAATAAAATAAAATCTATATTGGCCGGCTGCTTCTCAATGGCGCTGTTATTTTCCGGCTGTACCAATACATTCGAAGCTATTAATACCGATCCAGACAATGCCTCGGAAGTACCGCCAACGAATATTCTGGCTTATGCACTTCGGTATACATCGGCTATTTATGGCGGAACAAGCTGTATTTCAGGACCGGGTGCCTGGGGCGGACAAACAGCAGAAATTCAGTACATCGCCCAGTCGCGTTACGAATCATACGGTTATGGAGGTACCTTATTTAACGACAGTTATTACTATGTCCTCAACAACCTGACCGACATCATCCGTCTTGCCGGAGAACAGGATAATGCCAATCTGGGCGCCGTGGCAAAAATCTGGATGTGTTACAACTTCCATACCATGACTGATCAACTTGGTGCATTGCCCTATTTCGATGCACTTCAGGGAAAAGATTTGTTAAAACCCCAATATACTACCTCCGAAGATATCTACCTGGATATCTTCAATGCGCTCGACTCCTGCAACACCGTACTGGCAGCAAATTCAGGAACTATAGGCGAAGGTGATATCTTATATGGAGGTTCGGCACTGGCCTGGCAGAAATTTGCCAACTCATTGCGTTTACGCATGGCGATGCGCGTAAGCAACTCATTGATGGCAGATCGAGCCAGAAGTATTGTATCAACAATGTTATCCAATCCGTCACAATATCCGTTGTGTCTTGATAATAGCGATAATTGTATGATGCAATGGCCGGCCACAGGCGGATATTACGAACCCTGGTATAATAATACACTCACACGCGATGATTATGCCATTGGTGATATTATTGTAGATCAGCTTTATGAACTTGATGATCCGCGACTGGCCGTTTATGCCTCGCCCATCACATCGAAAGAAGAAGATCAGATTGCCCGTGCACTTGTGTTCGAAGGCAATTATTACCGCGGAGCACCTATCGGCCCGGCCGGACAGGATAATTTATTCGGGGTATCGCGCATGGGAACCAGTTATCGGGATACGCCTGACGGCTTTACACCGCATCTGCGTGCCGCCGAAGTCTGGCTGAACATTGCCGAAGCCGCTGCTTTGGGATGGACAACCGCATACGATGCTGCCACGGCATATGCCAACGGCGTAACATGCTCCATGCAGGAAAACGGCATTGATGCCGGTCGCATCAGCAATTATCTGGCCGGAAAAGCCGGATATAAAACCATGGATGATATTCATACCCAGTTATGGCTGGCTGTTTTCAAAGATGGTAACGAAGCCTGGGCGATCTATCGCAAGACAGGAATACCGAAAACACATCATCTGGCTACGGGTACAAAATATCCCGATCACAATACGGTGCCTTTTTCTTATCCCTATCCGACTTCCGAATATGATTACAACCATGACAATGTAGCTCAGTTTCAAACCAATCAGAGCGATGGCGACTATATGTGGGCTAAACGCCTGTTTTGGGATGTAAGACCGGGTGTTTATTAATCAGATATATTTCAATACAATAAAACCTCTTTCCGACAAATTGCCGGAAAGAGGTTTTTTAATGAATTAGCTTTCATTTAATGACACAACTTCTATTTAAAGGATCAGTAAATTATTCTGAAATGATGAGCGATAAATTATGATCGATCAATCATTGCATAAAAATTCAGCAAATCTTTGCCGGTCAATCTTTATCTTTCGGTTTCAAATCTACGGCAACCATAAAATTAGGCAATGCTCCTATTACAGCTTCATACCGGTCTTTTACCAGAATTTCTTTGGCAGAATTAACTCCGATCACTGTACCATCCACGGTTTTCTCTATATATTGAATAGAGGAAGAATTGATAGTTACCGGCGAATCATCCTTCTTTGCCGTAAACTGAATAAACAGATCTAAATTTTCCATATTGCATTTATTTAGCTGATTAATTTAATTATTCTGTTTTATATACTATATATAATAATCAAATCTACTTGGATTTTGTTTGCTGAAAATGTAGTTGAGCCTGTTTTTTCCCAAACGGATTTTTTTAAATCGGCTATCAGATGAAAATAAATTATATTAAAAACAGAAAAAGAAATAAAGAGAAGAAAATAAAAAATAAAAAAAGCGGCATTTCTAAAAAGAAATACCGCCTTAAGAACTGTTGTAGTAATGTGGAGCATATCGGACTCGAACCGATCACCTTTAGACTGCCAGTCTAACGCTCTAGCCAGATGAGCTAATGCCCCGTTTTTGATTTCCGAGTGCAAATATAATAGAAATCCTGTTATATCACTATATTTGTAGCATAAATTTATAACAAAAGTTATGATTATTTTCAACACAACATTTCAGGTTGATAAAAGTATCATCCCTCAAAGCATTGATTATTTGAAAAAGGAGTACATTCAGAAAGCCGTAAAAAGTGGTGTTCTGCAGGAGCCTCATTTGCGTAAAGTATTGCACGACAATGAAGATGAAGGTGCCAGTTTCTCGGTTCAGTTTACTGTAAAAGATATACCCACACTCAACAAATGGTTGAAAGAGGAAGGTAATGCAATCAATCAGGCACTGGTTCAACATTTCGGACCGTTAATTGCCGGATTCAGTACTTTACTGGAAGAAATTGCATTGGATGCATGATTAAAGAGCGAATTATTTTAGGAATTGATCCCGGAACCATTGTGATGGGATATGGTATATTGCGGGTTTCGGGCAACAAACCGGCACTCGAAGCGATGGGTATTCTGCAATTGAATAAATATGAAGATCATTATTTGCGACTTCGTAAAATATTTGAACGCGTGCTTTCGCTCATTGATCAATATCATCCCGACGAATTAGCTATCGAAGCTCCTTTCTTTGGTAAAAATGTACAAAGTATGCTGAAGCTCGGACGTGCTCAGGGCGTAGCCATGGCGGCAGCACTCGAGCGCGATATTCCGATTTTCGAATATGCACCTTTAAAAATAAAGATGGCCATTACCGGCAA
>CAMTPG010000307.1 GCA_947074335.1 uncultured Parabacteroides sp. | reverse complement strand
GTTGATGAAGCCTGCTGATATTTTTTAACAGCTTCATTTTTTTCGACAGTCAGCTGTTCATTCAAACGACTTAACGAATCGATCTGAACCACATAGGTACGCATAATCTTACGTAAAGATTGCAGTTCCTGTTTCAGGCGATTAATTTCTTTTGTATTTGTAGATTTAACTGTTCGTAGTTCTTCCTGTAAACGTTGCACTTTTGCCTGCTCGGTAGAAAGAAGTGCAATCAGTGAATCATTATTGATTTTAAATATAGCCCCTTCATATTGAAGTGATATTTCATTTAAATCATCCTCCATTTGTTCCCGGTCCAGCACATAAGATTGCTCTAATACTTCCATTTCATTTTTTTGATGGAAAATATAATATATGGTTCCGGCAACAATCAAAGCCAGAACAACAACTACCGTAATTAACAAAGATATTTTATTTATCTCTTTTTTTTCTTTCTTCTCTGCGTCCATAAGGTCATTTTAAAAATGGCTAGGCAAAGGTAATATTTAATCGTATGTTAAAAAAAGGTATACCTACTAATTATGTTTTTTTTAAGATTTCTCCGGTTTCGGTATAGTCGTTTCATTACCATTGCGGAAAGCCGTATAATGTGCAGACATAATTTCAACACCGGCTGCTGCAAATTTATCCTGGATATTCTGATATAGTCCGGAATATATAGCAGGAATTTTATCGGCCTCTTTTATGTATGCATTAATCTGATATACAGGATAAAAATCACTCAGTGAAGTTTCCAGCACAAAAGGTTCGGGAGTAACACTTACTCCCGGCGTAGCTTTTGCCGAATCAATCAAAAGCTGATGAATCTTGCGCCAGGGTGTATCATAACCAATCGTTACTTCTGTATGAATTATCAAACCTAAATCTCGGGCCGATTCGCTATAATTCGTGGTATGAGATGACATTATAAATGAATTTGGAATTGTAACCATTTCATTTTTAGGTGTTCTGATACGGGTAACCAAAGCTGTTTTTTCTATTACATTTCCTGTAGTTTCATTTAACTGGATACGATCACCAATTTTAAAGGGTCGCATATAAGTGATAACAAAACCGGCAATTACATTACCGATCACTGTACTGGATCCTAAAGAAATAATTAATCCCACAAATACAGAAACTCCCTGAAAAACACCAGATTTAGAACCTGGCAGATAAGGATAAATCATCGCCACCATGAATGCATATAGCATGAAACGTACAATATGAAATGTAGGAGATGCCCAATCCTGATAAAATCCGTTTATCTTTAATTTCCCGTCGGAGATTTGTTGAGTAAGAAATTTTAACAATTTAATCAGATATTGCACAAGGAAAACAATGATAATTATTGTGATCAGATTGGGTAAATAATCAACAACCTCTTTTCCTATACGTCGTAATGGTTTTAAAATCCACGAAAATAATATATTTGAAAAATTACGTGTTCTTGGAAATACCGAAAACATGGCCGGGATAAAAATAATAAGCTGCAAAATGATAAATGCCCACTTGCAGATTTTGGCCACAAACAATAAAACACGGGATTGTTTCTCTTTATCCAACAATTCATATCCCTGAATATTGACAGCTTTCAATTTGGTATCTTTTATTCCTACTATTTTTTTAGATACCAGTTTATACAGGAAATCTGTTAACCAGATTAAACCGGCCTGAATTAAAAGAATCACCATAAAAAGTAAAATCCGTTTCCAAACAGATCCGCCAGATGATAACCGCTGCACTTTATCAGCCAGTTCATCCCGGGCAAATGCCATATATGAAAATTGCAGTCCTGTAATAATCAGAAATAATAATCTTTTCATACGAATTTCAAACTAGTATTTGATAATAGTATAACCTCGAACCGCAAAAATGGTTCAACTTCCGAATATTATTCCTACCTTTGCATCACTCAATTATATAATAATAATTTGCATGCACGAGAGACTTATTATTCTTGATTTCGGTTCGCAAACGACCCAGCTTATTGGTCGTCGGGTTCGCGAGCTGAATATGTATTGTGAGATTGTTCCCTACAACAAATTTCCTCACGATGCAACAGATGTAAAGGGCGTTATTCTTTCGGGAAGTCCCTATTCTGTTTACGACGAAAACGCTTTTAAAGTAGATCTGAGTGAAATCCGTGGTAAATATCCGGTTCTGGGTATTTGTTATGGCGCTCAATACCTGGCCTACACTTCAGGCGGGAAAGTAGAAAATGCCAATTCGAGAGAATACGGACGTGCTAATTTATCGTATGTAGATCATACTGATCCGTTACTTACAGGTATTGAGGCTGGTTCTCAAATCTGGATGTCGCACGGCGATACCATTACTCAACTCCCTGAAAATTTCAAAGTAATTGCCAGCACCGACGATGTACAGGCTGCAGCGTATCATGTGGAAGGCGAAAAAACATGGGGCGTACAATTCCACCCCGAAGTTTTTCACAGTCTGGACGGCACCCGTTTGCTGGATAATTTCCTGAACATTTGCGGTTGCGCCAAAGACTGGACACCCGCTTCTTTTATCGAATCGACTGTTGCGGAATTGAAAGAGCAGCTGGGCGATGATAAAGTAATTCTGGCTCTTTCGGGTGGCGTAGATTCATCGGTTACAGCTGTTTTACTGAATAAAGCCATTGGAAAAAACCTGACCTGTATTTTTGTAGATCATGGTTTACTGCGCAAAAATGAGTTCGAAAATGTAATGCGCGATTACGAGCACTTAGGTTTGAATGTAATCGGCGTCAATGCAAAAGAAAAATTCTATAAAGAATTGGCCGGTGTAAGCGATCCTGAAGAGAAACGTAAAATCATCGGTAAAGGTTTTATTGATGTATTCGACGAAGAAGCACATAAACTTAAAGATATTAAATGGCTGGGACAGGGCACAATCTATCCCGATGTTATTGAATCACTTTCTATTACGGGAACTGTAATTAAAAGTCATCATAACGTAGGTGGTCTGCCCGAGAAAATGCACCTCAAACTGGTTGAACCGCTGCGTTTGTTATTCAAAGACGAAGTGCGCCGCGTGGGTATCGAAATGGGCATGCAGCCGCATTTAATTAAACGTCATCCGTTCCCCGGTCCGGGTCTGGGTATTCGTATTTTAGGTGATATCACCGAAGATAAAGTACGTGTATTGCAGGAAGCCGACGATATTTATATGTCGTTAATGCGCGAATGGGGCTTATACGATCAGATCTGGCAGGCCGGAGCAATCCTGTTGCCAATTCGTTCGGTAGGCGTAATGGGCGATGAGCGTACGTATGAAAATACGGTAGCTTTACGCGCTGTAACCTCTTCGGATGCGATGACAGCCGACTGGGCACATTTGCCTTACGAATTCTTAGCTAAAGTTTCGAACGAAATCATCAACAAAGTGAAAGGTGTAAACCGCGTTGTTTATGATATCAGTTCAAAACCGCCCGCAACTATCGAGTGGGAATAATCATCCGATATATAAACAAAAGCCTTCAATTCTCAGGAATTGAAGGCTTTTTTATTTCAATCACCGTGATCCG
>CAMTPG010000306.1 GCA_947074335.1 uncultured Parabacteroides sp. | reverse complement strand
ATCAATACACTATGCATCAGCTTCGATCGGTTTATTCTGTCCTTTTACTTGTCTGCTTTTCACTGTGCAGCTGTGTGATAAATGCACAGACAATCGATACGCACTCGGTGCTGATTACGGCTCCCGCCGGTTACGCCGAGCGGTTTCGGGATGTTTTCGAAGCCGATGGTCTGGTTCCTGTTTCTGTTCCGATGATAGAAACCGTGATTCCCGAAAAACCGGCTTGCGTTGATTCGCTGCTGATGCAAATCGATGCATATGATTTTGTGGCTTTTTCGAGCCGGAAGGCCATTGAGTCTTTTGCCCTCGCTTTGGATCGGCAGACGATTGATCCGGCTGCTTTTGCTTCGGTTGGTTTTTGTGCCATTGGCAAAGATGCCGAATATATGCAGGAGCGGTTAGGTCTTGAAAATGCCGTACAACCGGACGAACCAAGTCCGTCGGGCATTGCAAAGGCACTAAGCCGGCAACCGGATATTGCCGGTAAGCGCATTGCCGTATTGGTACCGAAAGTGGAAAAATTGAAGGAGCCGGATGTAGTGCCCGATTTTATCCGACAATTACAGGACCTGGAGCTGCAGGTAACCCGGATTGATGCCTATACCACACGACCGGCATCACCGGCAGCGTTGCAAACAGCGAATCAGCTGATCGAATCGGGTGCAGTGTCCTGCATTGCCTTTACCAGCAGTGCCGAGATTCTGGTTTTATTGCAAAATCTACAAGATCGTTCACGTCTGGATGCCTTAACCATTGCCTGTTTTGGTCCGTATACAGCGGCATTCGCCGAGAAGCAGGGATTGAATGTCTCGATTGTGGCTCGCGATTTCAGCTCCTTTTCGGGGTTTATTCATGAAATAGAACAGTTTTATAAAAGCTCTCAAATTTCTGTCAGATAAGATTCTGTTATAAATTGATCTTTTTATTTTCGGCGAATCTTTGCGTGTTAAAATCAGTACAATAAAATAAGAATGGGGATAATTTTGCTGAATGGATTGTATCTTTGCATCCCGTAAATCAGTTAAACAGATCATTATTTACGGGATACAAACAAATACATTATGCTGATCGAAGTTTTTTATATCCTCTTCTTTTATTTTGCCGGCGAATTTATCAGTCACTGCATCGGCGGATTTATTCCCGGAAGTGTGATCGGGATGTTATTGCTTTTTGGTGCGCTGACACTAAAGTGGATAAAACCGGCGAAGGTGAAACAACTCTCTACGCTTTTGACGAAACATATGGCGCTTTTCTTTTTGCCGGCCGGCGTGGGGTTGATGAATGCCTTCGGACTGGTTTCGCAATATTGGGTGATGATTGTAACGGCTTCGGTAATCAGCACCCTGCTCGTTATTGTGGTTGTGGCACTGATCCAGCAAAAAATGGGAAAGGAGCAGGGCGCAGATGAATGAGCTGTTGCATACCGAGCTTTTTGCGTTGCTGCTGGTTGTCGGTACTTATCTGGCAGCAAGTAAAATGTATAAGAAAACAGGCATCCGGATGCTTCATCCGCTGATTACCTCTGTGTTTGTGATTATCTTCATCCTGAAAATGCTGCAGATCGATTATCAGACCTTTGCCACAGGCAGCCGGTTGATTCATTTTATGCTCGGTCCTTCGGTGGTTGCTTTGGGTTATGTGCTTTACGAACAGTTGCAATATATAAAAGGAAATGTGCTGTCCATTCTGACTGCTATTTTTGTGGGTTCGCTGATCGGTATTGTCAGTGTAACACTGATCTGTCATTTCTTCGGAGCCGATGCAGCACTGACAGCCACACTCGAACCTAAATCGGTAACTACGCCCATTGCCATGAGTCTGGCCGAAAAGAGCGGCGGTAATCCCTCGCTTACGGCGGTAATCGTTGTTTTTGTCGGAATTTTCGGCAGCATCGCCGGACCGTTTGTGCTGAAAACACTCGGCATCGAAAGTCGCATTGCCAAAGGGCTGGCTCTCGGTGCCTCTTCGCACGGTGTGGGCACGGCAGCGGCAATGCAGATCGGCGCATTAGAGGGCGCTGTGAGCGGGTTGGCCATTGGTTTAATGGGACTTATGACGGCCCTTTTGTTGCCGGTTGTGCATTATGTTATTTCATTATTTTAAACCTTGTGGTGTTAAGAATCCTCATATTAGTTTGATTTGCAACCTTTTTCATGATAAAAATCGTTGATTCAGTTGATACTTTACATAGAAAGCACTACTTTTGTCGTCGATTTTAACAAACTATACAATAGATTTTAATAAAACATAAAGCATATAACAATATGATTAATTCACAAGATATCAAAAAAGGAACTTGTATCCGTTTAGATGGTAAACTCTACTTTTGTGTTGATTTCCTGCATGTAAAACCGGGAAAAGGTAATACAATCATGCGTACAACATTAAAAGATGTGGTAAAAGGCGGACAGATTGAACGTCGTTTCAACATTGGCGAGAAACTGGAAGATGTACGTGTAGAACGTCGTCCGTATCAGTTCTCTTACAACGAAGGTGAGCATTATCATTTCCTGAACCAGGAAACCTGGGAAGATGTAATCATCGATAAAGAGCTGATCAACGGTGTGGCTTTCATGAAAGAAGGTCAGATTGTAGAGGTTGTATCGGATGCATCAACCGAAACGGTATTGTTTGCCGATATGCCTGTAAAAGTACAGCTTCAGGTTACTTATACTGAACCGGGAATGAAAGGTGATACTGCAACAAACACACTGAAACCGGCTACTCTTGAAACAGGTACCGAAGTGCGTGTTCCGTTATTTATCAACGAAGGCGAAATCATCGAGGTGAATACAACCGATGGTTCTTACCTGGGTCGTATCCGCAACTAAGCAATGAACAGATAAAGGGTGGCTGTATAAACGGCTGCCCTTCTTTTTGTTTAACCACATAATCAATACAACTATGAAAATCAAAGAATGGGCAGAAGAAGACCGCCCGCGCGAAAAAATGCTGTTAAAAGGAGTTGCTTCCCTTTCGGATGCCGAATTACTGGCAATCCTGATTGGTTCGGGCAATACGGAAGAAACCGCCGTACAACTGTCGCAACGCATCCTGCTCAGTGTGACAAACAACCTCAATGCTTTAGGCAAACTTTCCATCCGCGATCTGATGCATCAGTTTAAAGGCATCGGTGAAGCAAAAGCCATTACCATTCAGGCTGCGCTCGAACTCGGCAAACGCCGCTCGGCCAGCGAAGTCATCCAATATACCGTTATCCGGAGCAGTCGCGATGCTTATCAGTTGCTTCATCCCGTGTTGTGCGACCTGCCGCACGAAGAGTTATGGATTATTCTGCTCAACCGCTCCTCCAAAGTGATCGGGAAACAGAAAATCAGCCAGGGCGGAACCAGCGAAACCACAGCCGATCTGCGTATTATCCTGAAAGCGGCGACACAGCTGCTGGCCTCGGGATTGATTCTGTGTCATAATCATCCTTCGGGCAACCGACAGCCCAGCAAATCCGACGATCAGCTGACGCAGCGCCTCAAGCAGGCCGCCGAACTGCTCGAAATCAGTCTGCTGGATCA
>CAMTPG010000305.1 GCA_947074335.1 uncultured Parabacteroides sp. | reverse complement strand
CATTCCATTTCGCAGGCACGCGTATTTGTACAGTTACCAAAGCCCAACTCATCCATTTTAGCCACCATGGCTTTAGCACGACGAGAAGCTTCTACTTTACCCTGGGGTAATAAAGCCAGCTGACTTACTTTGGCAGAGACAAACAACATGGCCGAACCATTTTTACAAGCGGCTGCACAGGCACCACAACCGATACATGCTGCAGCATCCATAGCCAGCTCAGCATCGTGTTTCGGGATTGCAATGGCATTGGCATCAGGCACACCACCTGTATTGACAGAAACGAAACCGCCGGCCTGCATGATTTTATCATAGGCATAACGATCCACCATCAAATCGCGAATAATCGGGAAACCGGCCGAACGCCAGGGTTCGATGGTAATGGTATCGCCATCGTTGAAACGACGAATATAAAGCTGACAGGTTGTAGCACCATTAGCCGGTCCGTGTGCATGACCATTAATATATAATGAACACATACCACAAATACCTTCGCGGCAGTCGTGATCGAATACTACAGGCTCCTGACGCTGAGCTACCAATTGCTCATTCAGGATATCCAGCATTTCCAGGAAAGAGGCTCCCTGGTTGATGTTTTTAAGTTGGAAAGTATCGAAATGTCCTTTTTCTTTCGGACCTTTCTGGCGCCATACTTTGAGCGTGATATTTATATCTTTATCCATGATTCTGATTTTTTGTGAAATGATTACTTCTTGTAATTACGGGTTTGCGGAACGATGAATTCGTAGTTCAGCATCTCTTTATCCATCACCGGATCTTTATCTTCACCCTGGTATTCCCAGCATGATACATACATAAACTGATCATCATGACGTAAAGCTTCGCCCTCTTCAGTCTGGTGTTCGGTACGGAAGTGACCGCCACAAGATTCGGCACGATCCAGTGCATCGTGAGCCATCAGTTCGCCGATTTCAATAAAGTCGGCCAGACGAAGTGCTTTTTCCAATTCCACATTCAGGCTGTTTGCTTCTCCCGGAATGTATACATTTTCCCAGAATTCTTTCTTCAGCGCTTTCATCATTTCGATCGCCTCTTTCAATCCTTCCGCATCACGTGCCATACCTACATGTTCCCACATGATATGACCCAGTTTTTTATGGATTGTATCAACAGACTCTTTACCCTGTACAGCCATCAGCTTGCTGATGCGATCCTGCAATGCTTTTTCAGCTTCGCCGAACTCAGGCAGTTCAGTGCTGAAGCGCGGCACCTGAATCTGATCAGCCAGATAGTTCTGGATTGTATAAGGTAATACGAAATAACCATCGGCCAGACCCTGCATCAAAGCAGAAGCACCCAGACGGTTAGCACCGTGATCCGAGAAGTTTGCTTCGCCCAGTGCGAACAGACCCGGAATATTTGTCATCAATTCATAATCAACCCACAATCCACCCATTGAGTAGTGAAGTGCCGGATAAATCATCATCGGAGTTTCGTATGGATTATCATCGGTAATCTCTTCGTACATATCGAACAGGTTACCATATTTCTCTTCTACCACTTTTTTACCCAGACGGTTAATTGCGTCAGAGAAATCGAGGAATACGGCCAGACCGGTATTGTTCACACCGAAACCGGCATCGCAGCGCTCTTTGGCAGCACGCGAAGCCACGTCGCGCGGAACCAGGTTACCGAAGGCCGGATAACGACGCTCCAGGTAATAATCGCGATCTGCTTCTGCAATATCTTTACCTTTGATTTTGCCTTCCTGCAATGCTTTGGCATCTTCGAGTTTTTTGGGTACCCAGATACGACCGTCGTTACGCAGTGATTCAGACATCAAAGTCAGTTTCGACTGATAGTCGCCGTGTACCGGAACACAAGTGGGGTGAATCTGCACCATACAGGGGTTTGCAAAATAGGCACCTTTCTTGTAACACTGCCAGGCAGCCGATCCGTTCGAAGTCATTGCATTGGTAGAAAGGAAGAATGTATTTACATAACCACCGGTTGCCACAACTACCGCATGCGCAGCAAAACGTTCAACCTCACCGGTTACATTGTTACGAGCCAGAATACCACGGGCACGGCCATCCACCAATACCACATCAAGCATTTCGTAGCGTGTATACATTTTCACTTTACCCAGACCGATCTGACGGCTCAATGCCGAATAAGCGCCGAGAAGCAACTGCTGTCCGGTCTGACCACGGGCATAGAACGTACGCGATACCTGAGCACCACCAAACGAACGGTTATCGAGCAAACCGCCATATTCGCGTGCAAAAGGAACACCCTGTGCCACACACTGGTCGATAATGCTGTTCGAAACCTCCGCCAGACGGTATACATTCGCTTCGCGCGAACGGTAATCGCCACCTTTAATCGTATCATAAAATAAACGATATACCGAGTCACCGTCATTCTGATAGTTCTTCGCTGCATTGATACCACCCTGTGCTGCAATGGAGTGCGCACGACGGGGTGAATCCTGAATACAGAAGTTCATTACATTGAATCCCATTTCGGCCAGTGACGCAGCAGCCGAAGCACCGGCCAGACCTGTACCTACTACGATTACATCGAGGCGACGTTTGTTTGCGGGATTCACCAATTTTTGATGATCTTTATAATTGTTCCACTTATCGGCCAACGGACCTTGTGGTATTTTTGAATTTATTGTTGTCATGATGTTTTATTTTCAATAAGATTTTACATGGATTAATGGCAGCAAGCCAATACATTGCTTACGCCTGCACCATTCAGATAGAAAATAATGGTGATAATTGCGAATAAACCACAGATTACGGTTGCAACGATATTTGAGATGCAGATCCAACGGTTCATCCAGATGGTATTATTCCAGCCGATAGTCTGAATTGCACTCCAGAATCCGTGTGTTAAATGGAACCAAAGCGCCACATACCAGATCAGATAAAGGATCGTGTTCAGGATATTACCCTGGAAATAATAGGTAATAAAAGCAGCACCATCCTGCGGAGATACTACGGTATTACCATCGCAAAGTGTTACCAGATGATCGCCCATTAATTCGGCAAACATCATTTTGTACCAGAACTGGCTCAGGTGTAAAACCATGAATAATACCACGATAATACCCAGCACAAACATGTTCTGCGAAGCCCATGCCACACCTTTAGGGCGTGCATTTACGGCATAACGATCGTTACCACGTGCTTTGCGGTTCTGCACCGTCAGCATGATTGCATAGATGAAGTGAACAACTACACCTGCTGCCAGAACCAAGGTAGCTGCCACGGCATACCAGTTTGCTCCGAGGAGCGCACAAATCAGGTTGTAAGCATCGCCTGAAAATACAGCTGCCATATTCATCGACAGGTGGAACAACAGGAAGATAATTAGGAATAGACCTGATATACTCATTATCAGTTTCTTCCCGATAGAGGATTTACGTAACCACATAAGATAATAAATTAAGTTAGTTATTTATTTTTATTATTTCCAACAACTATGCATTTTAAGGCTGCAAAGGTATGTTAAATAGACGTAGTAAACAAGTAATTAAAGAAATATTTCATCAATTGAAA
>CAMTPG010000304.1 GCA_947074335.1 uncultured Parabacteroides sp. | reverse complement strand
AAACTATATTACGCCTACAAATAATAATCTTCAAAATATAAGCGAATTCGAAAATATTCCATTGATGAAGGGCCAGGTGAAAACCGTATTTCTCGGAGATGTGGCAACCGTTTCTGACGGAGCCGATATTGCTACCGGATATGCGCTGATTAATGGCAAACGTTCGGTATATATAAATGTGGCCAAATCAGGGAAGGCCTCCACGTGGGATGTGGTTAAGAATCTGAAAAAGCAAATACCCCTGATTCAGAATAACATGCCCGACGATGTAACCGTTTCATTAGAATTTGATCAGTCCGTCTATGTTATTAATGCATTGAAAAATCTTTTACTTGAAGGATTAATAGGTATTATTCTTACCGGTTTGATGGTTGTGCTGTTTCTGCGTGACCGCCGATCGGCACTGATTGTTATTCTTACAATCCCTGTTTCTCTGATCACGGCAGTGTTGTTTCTTAATATTTTCGGACAGACCATAAATATCATGTCTCTTTCCGGACTGGCCCTGGCGGTCGGAATATTGGTCGACGAAAGTACGGTAACCATAGAGAATATCCACAGGCATCTGGAAATGGGCAAAAGTAAAGCAAAAGCAGTATGGGATGCATGTAATGAAATCGCTTTCCCGAAATTACTGATATTATTATGTATTCTTGCTGCCTTTGTTCCGGCCTTTTTAATGACGGGAATACCCGGAGCTATGTTCAGACCTCTTGCTCTTGCCATTAGTTTTTCGATGATTACATCATTCATTCTCTCACAGACCTTCGTTCCCGTAATGGCATCATGGCTTATCAAACCGAAAAGAACAGATCATGAAGCTGCAAAGGAGAATCGTTTTGACCAAATGCTGAGAAAAAGTATAACCGGATTATTGCCGGGAAGAAAGAAAATAACCCTGTTATATCTTGTTTTACTTCCGGTTTTAATTCTGTTATTATTTCAGTTTATCGGAAAAGATGTTCTTCCGCAAAGCAATTCGTCTCAGTTTCAGATTCGTCTTATAGCTGAAGAGGGTACAAGAATAGAGAAAACAGAAGAGAAAGTGAGAGATCTGATCTCAGAACTTGAAACCATCACCGGTAAAGAAAATATCCGCATCAGTTCATCTTTCATCGGTCAGCATTCTTCAACATTTGCCGTAAGTCCTGTCTATTTATATAATTCGGGTCCGCATGAGGCAACTATACAAATCGCATTAATAAATAAAACCGGCGATATCAATCAATTGAAAGAACAATTAAGAGAAGCCGTCAGCATTAAAATGCCAGATGTCAGGATCATCTTTGAACCGATGGAGCTTACCGAAAAAGTGCTGAGTCAGGGTGCAGAAACACCTGTTGAGGTTCGTATCTCGGGTATGATGAAAAAACGAAACGAGATGTATGCGGAAAAACTGCTTCATGAGCTTTCAAAGATTGATTACCTGCGCGATGTCAGTATGCCTCAGTCAAGGGAATATCCGGCTTTAACTATTTCTGTAGACCGGATCAGGGCTGCACAATACGGTATTGATATGGCAGATGTATCGGCATCATTAATACCCGCTACTTCATCTTCGCGTTTTACAAACAAGAATTTCTGGGTAGGAGGTATGATGAATATGGCTTATAATGTGCAGGTTCAGGTACCATTAAATAAGATGACATCGAAAGAGGAACTTGAAAACCTGCCGGTATCAAAATCCGCATCTCATCGGGTTTTGGGTGATATTGCCGAAATAAAAGAAGATGCCGTGTATGGCGAAACATTCAATCAGGGATCTATGGCTTTTACAAAAGTAATAGCAAATGTACATAATAAAGATCTGGGTACAGCCCTGGCAGATGTAGAAAAAGCGATTGAATCACTTGGCGAATTACCCAAAGGACTAAATATTGAGCTAGCAGGACTCGGTCCTGTACTGAGAGATACCCAAAAAGGACTTCAGGAAGGATTGCTTATTGCCATCATTGTAATCTTTCTGTTATTAACTGCCAATTTTCAGTCGTTTAAACTTGCATGTGTGGTGCTTACCGGTATTCCTGCAGTAATAGCAGGCTCTCTTGCAATGTTGTTGGTTACCGGGTCTACGCTTAATTTGCAATCTTATATGGGAATGATTATGGCTGTAGGCATATCCATATCGAATGCCTTATTGCTTGTAACGGCGGCTGAAAAGATAAGAAAAGAAACCGGCAACAGTGTCGGTGCTGCTTTATCTGCTTCTATCCTCCGACTTCGTCCTATCCTGATGACAAGTATAGCCACCATAACAGGAATGCTTCCGATGGCAATAGGATTTGGTGAAGGAGGTGAACAGACTGCTCCGCTCGGACGAGCTGTTATAGGCGGAATACTCGCTTCAACCACCTTAGGATTAATTATTCTTCCCTTGGTTTTTGCATGGATACAGAGTAAAAGCTCTGTCCGTTCGGTATCTCTTGATCCTACGGATAAGGAAAGTATTTATTATGAAAATGAAAATTAAAAATAGAATAAAATGAAAAAGAAATTATATTATCAATTCTTTATATTGACAGCAATCCTGTCACTTTATACACTTAGCGCATGTGGTGAAAAAAATAAAACAGACATGACGATAGTAACAGATAAAACAAATACGCCCGAATTATTTATATTGAAGGCAAATACCACATATCCGGTTGTTACACTTCCTGCAGAACTTGTTGCCGATAAGCAATTCGATGTCTATGCCAAAGTGCTGAGTTATGTAAAGACAATTAAGGCAGACATCGGAACAAGGGTAAATAAGGGAGATTTATTAATAGAGCTGGACGCCCCCGAAATACAGGCTCAGCTTGCGGCCATACAAGCAAAGATAAAAGCCCATGAAGCAGTTACAGAATTTTCAAAAATAAATTATCAACGTTTACTTGAAGCTTCAGAAACAGCGGGCATAATTTCGCAGGATGCACTCGATAAATTGAAATCGAAACGGGATTCGGATCTTGCAACACTCGAATCCTTAAGAGCTGATTATGAGGCGCTGACTGTTACCGCAGGATATCTCACGCTGAAAGCTCCTTTTTCGGGTATTGTAACCGAAAGAAATACGGATATAGGAGCCCTGACAGGTCCTTCGGTTATGAACAAACCCCTGATGGTGATTCAGGATAATGCCAATTTGAGGTTACGACTTTCAGTAACCGAACGTTATGCTCCTTATGTAAAAACAGGCGATTCGTTATCTTTCTCGATACGCTCTCTTTACGGTTCTGTTTTCAATGCTGTTGTATCCAGAAAATCAGGAGCACTTGATCCGGCTCTTCGTTCCGAACTGATCGAATCTGACATCAAAAACACCGATTTAAATCTTCTGCCGGGAATGATAGCCGATGTTACGATCAGATTAAAGTCCGAAGAAGTGACCTTTTTGGTACCCGGTTCAGCCCTTGCCGAAACAAATACAGGCATATTTGTGATGGCTGTGAGTGAAGGCAAGACTAAAAAAATCAGTGTGCGTAAAGTACGCGAGAATGGAATGATTACCGAGATAACTGGAGATTTTAACGAATAAAACGTGCATTTCAAAACTCCT
>CAMTPG010000303.1 GCA_947074335.1 uncultured Parabacteroides sp. | reverse complement strand
CCGTTTTCATTTTAACTCCCGTTTTGTCTGAAGTTCAGATGAAGGAAGCGGTAGAAAAATTCACAGGCATTCTGAAAGCAGAAGGTGCTGAGATTGTGAATGAAGAGAACTGGGGCTTGCGCAAATTGGCGTATCCTATCGACAAAAAAACAACTGGATTCTATCAGTTGGTTGAATTCAAAGCTAATCCTGAAACTATCGCTAAACTGGAAGTTCAGTTCCGTCGCGATGAGCGTGTGATTCGCTTCCTGACTTTCCGCCAGGACAAATATGCAGCAGAATATGCAGCTAAGAGAAGAAGTTTGAAATCATCTAAAGAAACAGTTTAATAGGAGATTACAATTATGGCAGCAACACAATCAGAAATCAGATATTTAACTCCGCCTTCAGTAGACGTTAAAAAGAAAAAATATTGCCGTTTCAAAAAGAACGGTATCAAATATATCGATTACAAAGATCCTGAATTCCTGAAAAAATTCCTGAACGAGCAGGGTAAAATCTTACCTCGTCGTATCACAGGTACTTCATTGAAGTTTCAGCGTCGTGTAGCTCAGGCTGTGAAGAGAGCCCGTCATTTGGCTTTGCTTCCTTATGTAACCGATTTAATGAAATAATAAATAAAAGAGGAGACAGAATATGCAAGTTATTTTGAAAGAAGATGTAGCCAACTTAGGTTACAAAGACGATATCGTAACAGTAAAAGACGGTTACGGACGTAACTTTCTAATCCCCACGGGTAAAGCAGTTATCGCATCTGAATCTGCAAAGAAAGTATTAGCTGAAAACCTGAGACAGCGTGCTCACAAATTGGCTAAAATCAAACAGGATGCTGAAGCTCAGGCCGCTAAATTGGAAGGTGTTTCACTGACAATCGGTGCAAAAACCAGCTCTACAGGTACTATCTTTGGTTCTGTAACTAACATCCAGGTTGCTGAAGCATTAGCTAAAGCAGGTTTCGAAGTAGATCGTAAAAACATCTATCTGAAAGAAGCTGTTAAGGAAGTTGGTCAGTACAAAGCACTGGTAAAACTTCACAAAGAAGTTTCAGTAGAAATTCCTTTCGAAGTAGTTTCTGAATAATCAGAAGATAAGAATATATCCGAAAAGGGCGGTTCTGTAAAGAATCGCCCTTTTTTTATTGCATATCAACCCAAAATTTTTAATTAAAAAACATTACATTTGTCTCGAAATTGCAAGAATCGTAAATAGTGACAAATAAAGCTTATCGATATATAAAATTTGTAGTCGTGTTTTTGCTTTTTTTGTCTGCTGCGCAGGCAAAAGATAAAACCTTTACAATTGTAATCGATCCGGGTCACGGCGGACGCGACCCCGGAGCTGTAGGTGCTACTGTGAATGAAAAAACAATCAATCTGGCTGTAGCCCTGAAACTGGGTAACCTGATCACCTCCAAACATCCGGATGTGCGCGTATTATATACCCGCAGCAAAGATGTTTTTATTGATTTGGATGAACGTGCCAATATTGCCAACCGCAATAAAGCCGATCTGTTTATCTCCTTGCATACCAACGCTGTTAAAAAAGGAAATACCGTTTCGGGTACCGAAACCTATACGATGGGTCTGGCCCGAACCGACGAAAACCTTGAAGTGGCGATGCGTGAAAATGCTGCCATTCTGCTCGAAGATAATTATTTGCAGAAGTATGAAGGATTTGATCCGACCTCTTCCGAATCGTATATTATCTTCGAATTTATGCAGAATAAGCATGTGGAACAGAGTATATCGCTTGCTTCGGAGATACAAAAAGCCTTTAAATCGGCACGCCGCACGGATCGCGGTGTGCGACAGGCCGGATTTCTGGTGCTGCGTAAAACCAGCATGCCGAGTGTTTTGGTGGAGTTGGGTTACATTTCGAATCGCGACGAAGAACGATTTATGAAGTCGGCAGCCGGTCAGCAAAGTCTGGCTACAGCGGTTTATAATGCCTTTGCCAAATATAAATGGGATCACGACCGGAAGCTGGGAGCCCTCAGTGATTCGGCGCCGCCGCCTGTTTATCTGGCCACAACATCAGATGAACCGGTATATATAATATCGGATGAACCGGTTTATACAGCCTCTGCAAGTGGCGTAAAGCCGCCGCCTCCCGGTAGTGAAGCGGCAATCCGGCTGCAGCGCGAATCGGCTGCCCGGGCAGCTGCACAACCGCAACAGCAAACTGCCGGAAAGGCGACTTCGAAAACCGCCGCATCGAAGCAGACACCGGCTAAATCAGCCACAACTGCTTCGGCGTCAAAACCGGCAGCTAAAGGAAAAGTGATTTATAAAATACAGATATTGACATCCGATAAAAAACTGGCTGTAAACTCGAAACAGTTTAAAGGATATAAACAGATCAGTTTTTATCAGGAGAAGGGATTGTATAAATATACCTACGGCGAATCCGCAAATCTGGATGACATAAAAAAACTGCGCCGACAGGTAGCTAAGGATTTTAAAGATGCATTTATCGTTGCCTTTCAGGATGGCAGAAAGATAAAATACAATTGATAATAACAAATTAATATAACACGATGAAAAAAGTATTGTCCAAAGAGGCTAAAATCGGAATAGTGTCTATCATCAGTCTGATATTGCTTTATGTAGGTATAAATTACCTGAAAGGCATCAACCTGTTTAAGCCGGTCAACTATTATAAAGTAGAATGTACCAATGTGATGGGTGTTACCATTTCAAGTCCGGTTTTTATCGAAGGATTTAAAGTAGGACTGGTGCGTGATATTGAATACGATTACAGTAACAGCGGTAAAATCTTTATCGGCATCAGTCTGGCTGATGAGATGAAGGTGAATACCGGCAGTTATATTACCATTATAAATAATTTTCTGAGCGGTGGTGAACTGCATTTGCATCTCAATAAATATGTAAACAGTTATATTAAATCGGGCGATATAATCGAAGGTCGCTATGAAGTGGGTATGATGGAATCGGTGGAAAAAAATATTTTGCCACATGTAGAAATCATGTTGCCCAAAATTGATTCGATCCTGACCGGTATACAGAAAATGATCGATAATCCGGCGCTTTCCAATACATTCGATAATATTGAGCGTACCACTTTTGAATTAGCTGCTTCAACTAAACAGCTGAGTCGTATCATGGATCGTGATCTGCCACTTATCTTGAGCGATTTTCAGCATATTACAGGCAATTTCTCATCGATTAGTAATAAATTGAACGATCTGGATCTGAATGCCACTGTAAACGCCGTAAATGCCACGCTGGATAATGTAGAGGCTATTACCCGTCAGCTGAATTCGAAGGATAACACGTTTGGTTTACTGCTTCATGATCGCGGTTTATATGATAATTTAAACAGCACTGCCGAGAATGCATCGAAACTTATGCTTGATATTCGTCAGAATCCGAAACGTTATGTACACTTTTCGGTGTTTTAATTAAAGGATATAAATAATCGTATCATTTTATTTAGAATTATTCTAATTAAGAAAAAAATCCAAAAAAATATATTGATCGGTATAAAAGCCTTAAATATAGGGAAATAGAGTTCTTTTTATAAGC
>CAMTPG010000302.1 GCA_947074335.1 uncultured Parabacteroides sp. | reverse complement strand
CTTTTTTGAACGGCATAATGGGTTTCTGGTTGCGCATACGCTGCACCACATAACCGATTACACAAATAAAGAACAAGGTAAAAAGAACACCGAAAATCCAGGCATAATAATCGGCCAGCACAAACGGCGGCGCCCAGACATTTTTGATATCAAAAAACTCTTCGGGATTATCTGTATTTACCGGAATCGTTGCCACTTTCAGCGCTACCTGATTAGAATAGATCGTATCTTTTCCATCAACCACCATGAAAGGGGGCAACAGATATAACGAAGAATCGAAGGAGGTAATCAGAAGATCCTGTTTTACAACCAGCCGATCATTATCGATAATAGTAGAATCTGCCATGGGCAAAGCCAATACTTCCACGCCTTTCATGATTGTATCACGCGGAATGAGCCATTGCACCTCTTTATCTTTATCTGTTGTTAATGTTAAATGCAATTTGGTTTGTTCGCCAATCAGAATAGCAGCCGAATCAATACGTACATCCAACAACGTACGCTGTGCATGTAACTGAGTACCGCCAAACAGTGCACCAAGCAAAACAATCCATAAAACGATTTTATTTCTTAGCTTCATATGCTTAATTTCGTTTATCAAAAAGAGCAATTAATGCTTTTACATAATCATCTTCGGTACGAACAGAAACAGAATCGACACGACACTTTTTGAATGTATCACTCATCACGGCCTGTCGTTTATCCCACCAGGCTTTATAGGCTTCGCGCACATGAGCCGACGAACTGTCGATCCAGCGCTCTTTGCCGCTTTCAGCATCTTTAATCTTCATCAAACCAACAGCGGGTAATTCTGTTTCGCGACGGTCGTAAACCTGAATTGCCACAATATCATGTTTGCGATTGGCGATGGTCAGCGCATCTTTAAATCCGGTTTTATCAATAAAATCGGAGATTAAGAAGGCGGTACAACGCTTTTTAATCGCATTGGTCAGATATTTCAGAGCATGCGAAAGGTCAGTCTTCCGATCGTCGGGCTGAAAATCAATCAGTTCGCGGATGATATAAAGAATATGCTTTTTCCCCTTTTGCGGAGGAATAAATTTCTCGATCTTATCCGAAAAGAAGATAACACCAATCTTATCATTATTCTGTATAGCCGAAAAAGCCAGTGTAGCTGCAATTTCTGTAACCACATCTTTTTTCATCACATTGACAGAACCGAAATCGCTACTACCCGACACATCAATGAGTAACATAACGGTAAGCTCGCGTTCCTCTTCAAATACTTTGATATAAGGACGTGCGTAGCGTGCCGTTACATTCCAGTCAATGTCACGGATATCATCGCCGAATTGATACTCGCGAACTTCGCTGAATGCCATACCGCGGCCTTTAAACGCCGAATGGTACTGGCCAGCAAAGATATTACGGGATAACCCGCGAGTCTTGATTTCAATGCGGCGAACCTTTTTTAATAGTTCACTCGCTTCCATGCGATTAAGGTACTTCTACTTTGTTTAAGATTTCGCTGATTACCTCTTCGACAGTCAGGTTGTTTGCCTCGGCTTCGTAACTCAGACCGATACGGTGACGCAATACATCGTGACATACGGCGCGGATATCTTCGGGAATCACATAACCTCTGCGTTTGATGAAGGCATACGAACGGGCTGCCAGCGCCAGACTGATAGAGGCACGTGGAGATGCACCGAAGGCGATCATGTTTGTGAGGTTAGGCAATCCGTGTTCGGCCGGGAAACGGGTTGCAAACACGATATCTACAATGTAACGTTCGATCTTTTCGTCTACATATACCTCGCGAACGATCTGACGGGCATCCAGAATTTCCTGTTTGCTCAGAATAGGTTTGATCTCGGGTTTGAAGCCTGAGATATTTTGACGGATGATCAATTTTTCATCCTCTTTCTTCGGATAATTGATGATTACCTTCAGCAGGAAACGGTCTACCTGAGCTTCAGGCAGCGTATAGGTTCCCTCCTGTTCGATCGGGTTTTGTGTGGCCATTACCAGAAATGGTTCGGGCAGTTTGAATGTTGTTTCACCAATAGTAACCTGACGTTCCTGCATAGCTTCAAGCAAAGCACTCTGTACTTTTGCCGGAGCACGGTTAATTTCGTCGGCTAATACGAAGTTGGCAAAGATCGGACCCTGTTTTACCAGAAACTCTTCGTTTTTCTGACTGTAAATCATTGTACCGATAATATCAGCCGGCAACAAATCGGGAGTAAACTGAACGCGGTTATATTTTGCATCGATTAACGATGCCAGAGTTTTAATGGCTAACGTTTTTGCCAAACCGGGAACACCTTCCAATAAGATGTGGCCGTCTGAAAGCAGACCAATCAACAAAGACTCTACCAAATGTTTCTGTCCGACGATTACCTGGTCCATTCCCATCATAATCATGTTAACAAATGCACTTTTGCTTTCAATGCGTGCATTTAATTCACGAATGTCTACTGTCTGACTCATAAATTTTATTCTTATACTTTATATTGTGATACTTTTATTTTCGATATATGGTTTATGAGTTACAAAATTAGAAATGTTAAATTGGGAAGCTTAACTTTCGTCGTTAAATAATACTAAACTTAAAAAGGTCTGTTTATTTTATTTTATTAAAAAGCATTATTATCGCGTTAATTGCCGTTTAAAATCTGAGTTTGCAGCTCTGCAGCCTTTTTTAACGAGGCCTGATTATTTCGGTCTATTCCGTAAAGACCCGGCACGGGAACTGCAATCCGTGTGCCAACGGGAATATTATTCGGATCTTTAATTTCTGCTTTATTAAATTCGTATATATAGACCCAATAGAGTTTGCTTCCATAATATTTTAAGGCGATCAATGTGAGGCGACTGCCGGGTTCGATCGTGACAGAATCGAGCACATTGGATACAGGTGCGGTTTTATCGGAAGTGGTTGTTTCCGAAACTGTTCTGTCGGCAGCCGTTTCGCGGGAAGCGGCTTCAGGAGCAACGGTTCCGGTTTGACCGGCATTTGCATTTTGAACCATTCCAACGGATTCTGTTTCGGATTTTGCCGCAGATTGTATATCTGAATCGGTTACTGTCTGTAAGATGATTTCTTCCTCTGTCGGATTTCCGGCTGCGGGATTCTGCGCGGCATGATCGATAAGCTGTGTTATATTGCCTGTTGGCATATTTTCGAAATAAAACATCCGCTGTCTGTAAAGATGGATATTGACTAAAATCAATAAACAAATCACCACAAGCGCGGCAATGAGCCAGCGACGCAGCCGACGGTTGGTTTTTTCCTGAGGCAGACAGGCTTCGGGAATTTCTTTTTTATGAGCCTTTGTTGTTCCAGAAGAGGTATCGGATGTTGTTATCGTTGTTTGAATTTCCGGTTGTTTCGGTATCAGATCGGCCAATGCTTCGGATAAGCCGGCATCCTTTACTGATTCATCTGTTAATCCGGATAATTCTGATGCGGATACTGATTCTGACACAGAAGCGGATGCTGATGCTGATTCCGATGCTGATGCTGACGCGATGCAATTCGTATCAATTGATTCCTGCACGGATTCGGCCGAAGCCTGAAGAGGTGATT
>CAMTPG010000301.1 GCA_947074335.1 uncultured Parabacteroides sp. | reverse complement strand
CTTTTCATTCCGCAGGCGGATAAGCAGGAGCTGGCTGATGCCATTGATTATTTATTGCCCGAACCGGATGTAAAATTCGATTTTATTGGCTCGCTCGATGAGCCGGATGCTTTAAGCCGGCCTTTAGCAGGTGTAGAACAATACAGAAATTTGTTGCCCGAACAGTTGGGACTGCTCTCTTACATCCATAAACAACGCAACGGACTGGATATTTATCTGTTTGCCAATTCTACCAATGTGCCGGTAACCACGCAGGTGAAACTGAGAGGGCGGCTGAAGCCCGAACAATGGAATGCACATGATGGTACAACGGCTCTCTGGGAAGGTGTAACTTACGAAACAATGCCTTCGGGCGAAGTCTGCACGGTTTTGCCTTTACAGCTGCCACCCGTAAGTTCTCTGTTTGCGGTTGCCGAAACAGCCGAGTGATTCAGGCTCTCGTATTTCAGGTAATTAGCTGCAAACGGAAAGGATAAAACGGCAGATATTTTGTAAAGTAAAGAAAAAGTCCGACCTTTGATTCTATGATGAGTCAGCCATTAGCAGAACGATTACGCCCCAAAACACTCGATGAATATATAGGTCAGGAACATTTAGTGGGTGAACGCGCCATTCTTCGGAAAATGATCGAAGGCGGACGTGTGCCCTCTTTTATATTGTGGGGACCGCCGGGTGTGGGTAAAACCACACTGGCTCAGATTATATCGCATAAGCTGGATGCTCCTTTTTATGCGTTGAGTGCCATTAATTCGGGTGTGAAGGATGTGCGCGATGTCATTGAGAAGGCCAAAAGCAATCGCTTCTTCAATACAGTTTCGCCCATTCTGTTTATCGATGAGATTCACCGTTTCAGCAAATCGCAACAGGATTCACTGCTTAATGCCGTAGAAACCGGTGTGGTAACACTAATCGGCGCCACGACCGAAAATCCATCGTTCGAAGTGATTCGTCCGCTGCTTTCACGCTGTCAGGTTTATGTATTGAAATCGCTCGACAAGCGAGATCTGCTCAATTTATTAGACCGGGCGCTGAAGGAGGATATGCTGCTTAAAGAGAAAGATATTCAGTTGCAGGAAACGGATGCATTATTGCGCTACTCGGGCGGAGATGCCCGCAAGTTGCTGAATATCTTGGAGCTGGTAGTAGCAGCCGATGTTCCCGGCGAACCCGTGATTATTACCGATCAGCTGGTTACCGAGCGTTTGCAGGAAAATCCCGCCGCATACGATAAAGGCGGGGAGATGCATTACGATATCATTTCGGCCTTTATTAAATCGATCCGCGGGAGCGATCCCGATGCTGCCATTTACTGGCTGGCGCGTATGGTTGCCGGCGGCGAAGATCCGGAATTTATTGCCCGCCGTCTGGTTATTTCGGCTTCCGAAGATATCGGTCTGGCCAATCCCAATGCCTTATTGCTGGCCAATGCCTGTTTTGATGCCCTGAAAAAGATAGGCTGGCCCGAAGGACGGATTATTCTGGCCGAGACTACGGTCTATCTGGCCTGTTGCCCGAAAAGTAATTCGGCCTACAAATCCATTGATGCCGCGTTGGCGCTGGTAGAAAAGACCGGCAATCTGCCTGTGCCGCTGCATTTGCGTAATGCACCGACCGCACTCATGAAAGAGTTGGATTACGGGAAAGAATATAAATATGCGCACGATTTCACTGAGAACTTTGTGAAGCAGGATTATCTGCCTAAAGAAATCCTGAACGAACGCTTTTGGAAGAGTCAGCAAAATCCCGCCGAACTAAAACTGCAGGAACATCTCAAACGCCTTTGGAAAGATCGCTATTAGCGTATTTACTACATCTCAAAATACGCCGTGTACGCACAAAATCAGCTCTAAAACAGGAAAGTCAAATATTATTGATTTTAAATTTTGCGTTCTCAATTTAATTCGTACATTAGCCGCTCGAATGTGAAAAAATCGATATTCTTATTTTATTAACATTATAAATGAGTTTGGTATGAAGAAGCACAATTTTTATGCTGGCCCCTCTATTTTGAGTGAATACACAATCAAGAACACGGCAGAAGCAGTTTATAACTTTGCCGATATGGGCTTGTCTTTACTTGAAATCTCTCATCGAAGTAAAGAGTTTGTTGCTGTGAACGACGAAGCACGTGCATTGGTTAAAGAGCTGTTGGATATCCCCGAAGGATACGAAGTGGTATTTTTAGGCGGTGGCGCAAGTATGCAGTTCTGTATGGTGCCTTATAATTTGCTGAAGAAAAAAGCCTCTTATCTGGATACGGGAACCTGGTCCTCTAAAGCGATTAAAGAAGCAAAATTATTCGGTGAAGTGGATGTCGTGGCTTCCTCCAAAGACAAAAATTATTCTTATATCCCACGCGATTATACAATAGCTGATGATTCGGATTATTTCCACATCACAACCAACAATACCATTTATGGTACCGAAATGCGATTCGATCCGGATGTAAAACAACGACTGGTGGCAGATATGTCGTCGGATATTTTCTCACGCCCGATCGATGTTTCCAAATATGATCTGATCTATGCCGGTGCCCAGAAAAATCTGGCTCCTGCAGGGGTAACACTGGCTATTGTCAGAAAAGATGCACTCGGACATGTGGATCGTCCTATCCCGACCATGTTGAAATATTCAACGCATATCGAGAAAGATTCGATGTACAATACGCCTCCCGTACTGCCTATTTTTGCAGCTTTGCAAACATTGAGATGGTACAAAGAGATGGGCGGTGTGGCAGCCATGGAGCTGAAAGATGCTGAGAATGCGGCTATTTTATATGAAGAAATTGATCGCAATAAACTCTTCAGAGGTACAACAGAAATGGCAGACCGTTCGATCATGAATGTTTGTTTTATCATGGCCGAAGAATATAAAGAACTGGAAGATGAATTCTACAAATTCGCTACTGCAGCCGGTATGGCCGGTATTAAAGGTCACCGTTCGGTGGGCGGATTCCGTGCCTCTTTATACAACGCCATGCCAAAGAGCAGCGTTGAGGCATTAGTGGGTTGCATGAAAGAATTTGAAAAACTACATTAATCGTATGGCTAAGATTTTAATTGCTACAGATAAGCCCTTTGCGGCTATTGCTGTAAAAGATATCCGCAAAGTGGTGGAAAACAATGGTGACGAACTGCTGCTGTTGGAAAAATATGGTGAAAAAACAAAATTACTCGAAGCCGTAAAAGATGTAGATGCTTTAATTGTTCGCAGTGATATTGTGGATGCCGAGGTTTTTGAGGCGGCTAAATCGCTTAAGATCGTGGTTCGTGCAGGCGCCGGTTTCGATAATATCGACCTGGAAGCTGCCACTGCACATCATGTATGTGTAATGAATACGCCCGGTCAGAATTCGAATGCGGTGGCCGAACTGGCTTTTGGTCTGATAGTAATGGTGATTCGCCATTTCTATAACGGCACTTCGGGAACCGAACTGAAAGGAAAGAAACTGGGTATTCATGCCTACGGAAATGTGGGTCGCAATGTGGCCCGTATCGGTAAAGGTTTCGACATGGAGATTTATGCTTACGATGCTTTCTGCCCGAAAGAGGTTATCGAAGGCGACGGAGTTAT
>CAMTPG010000300.1 GCA_947074335.1 uncultured Parabacteroides sp. | reverse complement strand
CAATGAATTCGCATCCGGTAACTCATCAAAGCGCGATCCAGCGAAAGAGCCGTACTTTGAAAAACCAGATAATTTTCGGCTACAATAGCAATGTCGCCATCCGTTTTTTCGGCGTAAACCACGCGGCTGTCATTGAAAGTGAAGTACTTATCTGCCCAGCTGAGCATCGCATCGTAAACTTGGTCTTTCGATAAAGATGGCACATGGATGGTGCGTGTAATCACCACTTTGCCATTTTCTGTAGGAACAGCACCTGTTAAATATTTAGGGTTGTCTTGTGCCCATAGTAAAGCGGGCAGCATCAGAAATATTAATAAAAGTTGTTTCATGGTACAAAGTATTTGTTGTTTGTCATTGGCAAAGATATATAATTGTGATTGAAATAATCTAAGAGTGTGATAAATAAATTAATCTAATTACTGTTTGACAAAGAAAAAAAGCCTATATTTGCACCCTGTGAAAAAACGAATAATAACATAAACATAGGATTCAAATGCAAAACAAAGGATTTGTAAAGGTCTTTGCCGTTTTACTTACGCTGGTCTGTATGTTTTATCTGTCATTTACATTAGTGACAAGACATTACATTAGCAAGGCCGCCGGGTACGCCGACGGAGATCCTGTAAAAGAGAGTGCTTATTTAGACTCTTTATCTACTCAGAAAGTATGGCTGGGCTATACATTTAAGGAATGCCGTGAAATGGAAATTGGTTTAGGTCTTGACCTGAAGGGCGGTATGAATGTGATTCTGGAATTGAATGTAGCGGATGTAATCCGTTCATTGTCAAACAACAATCCGGATGCAAACTTCAACAAAGCCCTCGAATTAGCTTACGCTAACCAAGCCACAAGCCAGAAAGATTTCATCGATCTTTTCGCTGAGGAATATAAAAAATTAGACAATGGCGGCAAGCTGTCTGCTATTTTCAGTACATTCGAACTGAAAGATAAAATCACACCTCAGTCAACTGATGCACAGGTAGTTTCTGTTCTGAAAGAAGAGCTGAAAAGTGCTATCGATAATTCATTCAATGTATTGCGTACCCGTATCGACCGTTTCGGTGTGGTTCAGCCAAACATCCAGCGTCTGGAAACAGCCGGTCGTATTCTGGTTGAGCTTCCGGGTGTTAAAGAACCTGAACGTGTACGTAAACTTTTACAGGGTAGTGCAAATCTTGAATTCTGGGAAACTTACAATTTACCCGAAGTTTACCAGCAGCTGGTTGCTGCCGATAATGTTTTGGCCAACATTCTGAGTGTAAACACTTCTGTTGCTGAAGAAAAAGGCATTGAAAAAGAAAACGAAACGCTCGTTGCCGAAACAGCTGCTTTAACCGAGGCCGACTCACTGCTGGCAAAAATCAGCGAAGAGAAACCCGAACAGATGGCTGCTCAGAATGCCGACGAATTTGCCAAACAACATCCGTTGTTTGCATTGCTGGCAATCAATCAGTATAACGGTCAGCTGGCTAACGGTCCGGTTGTAGGTATCGCTCACACAAAAGATATCCCGACAATCACCGAATACCTGAACATGAAACAGGTAAAAGATCTGTTGCCGCGTAACCTCGAACTGAAATGGGGTGTAAAAGCAATCGACGAAAGAGAACAATATTTCTATCTGTATGCCATTAAAAAATCGAATCGTGAAGGCACTCCGGCTTTAGCGGGCGATGTGGTAACCGATGCTACTGCCGATTTCCAGCAGACAGGCGGTCGTACCGAACAGGTAGTAAGCATGACAATGAATGCAGAGGGTTCAAAAGCATGGGCTCGTCTGACAAAAGATAATATCGGTAAATCGGTAGCTATCGTTCTGGATGGCGTGGTTTATTCGGCTCCTACGGTAAATACGGAAATTACGGGTGGTCGTTCACAGATTACAGGTAACTTCACTACCGAAGAGGCAAAAGACTTAGCGAACGTATTGAAATCAGGTAAGATGGCAGCATCTGTACAAATCGTACAGGAAGATGTGGTTGGTCCGTCACTGGGTCAGGAAGCAATCGAAGCCGGTTTTGCTTCGTTCCTGCTTGCTCTGCTTATCCTGATGGTATACATGTGCTGTTTCTACGGATTCGGTCCGGGTCTGATTGCCGACCTTGCACTGATGTTGAATATCTTCTTCATCATGGGTATTCTGGCATCGTTCCACGCGGTGTTAACACTGCCGGGTATTGCCGGTATGGTATTGACGCTGGGTATGGCGGTCGATGCGAACGTGTTGATCTACGAACGTACCAAAGAGGAATTGCGTGCCGGTAAAACACTGGGCAAAGCGATTGCCGACGGTTACGGAAATGCATTCTCTGCGATCTTCGACTCGAACTTAACCTCAATCCTGACTGGTATCGTTCTGTGGTACTTCGGTACAGGTCCGATCCGTGGTTTTGCCACTACAATGATTATCGGTTTGTTCGCATCATTCCTTACTTCTGTATTCCTTACCCGTATCATCTACGAAGGATTATTGAAGAAAGATAAACTGAAAAATGTAACATTCTCTACCAAACTTACACGCAACCTGTTGGTAAATCCGAAAGTAAACTTCCTGGGTGCACGTAAAGTAGGTTACCTGATTCCGCTGGCAATCATCGTAGCCGGTGTGATTTCATTCTTCACAATCGGTCTGAATAACGGTATCGACTTTACCGGCGGACGTAACTACATCGTTCGTTTCGATAAAGAGGTGAAAACTGATGATGTACGTGACCTGTTGAACGATCAGCTGGAAGGCGCTGTAAGTGTAATCCAGATTGGTAACGCAGATCAGGTTCGTATCTCTACCAACTATAAGATCGATGATAACGGTGCAGAAGTAGACGAAGAAATCGAATCTAAATTATACGAAGGTCTGAAACCGTTATTACCGGACGGAACTTCACAACAGCAATTTATCAGCCAGTTCATTCAGAGCTCACAGAAAGTGGGACCGAGTATGGCGGATGATATTAAAAACAGTGCCATCATTGCCGTAATTATTGCGATGATCTGTATGGCTACTTACATTCTGTTGCGTTTCCGCGATATCTCGTTCTCGATCGGTACGCTGGCTTCGGTTGCTACCACCACATTCTGTATCATCTCGTTCTATACTTTATTGTGGAAAGTATTACCGTTCTCAATGGAGGTGGATCAAACCTTTATCGCGGCGATCCTGACCATTATCGGTTACTCGATCAATGACTCGGTGGTTGTATTCGACCGTATCCGCGAAACAATCGGTCTCTATCCGAAACGCGATCGTTTCCAGGTAATCAACGACTCACTGAATTCTACCTTGTGTCGTACATTCAATACCTCTATCACAACGCTGGTGGTTGTATTGTGTATCTTCATCCTGGGTGGCAGCACGATCCGAAGCTTTACCTTCGCAATCCTGCTGGGTATCATCGTAGGAACCTATTCAACGCTGTTTGTTGCGACTCCGATCGCTTACGAAATTCAGAAGAGAAGATTGAGAAAGAAAGCTAAATTCGAAGAAGAGGTGAACTAATCCCTGCTTCGGTTTTATCATACAGAAAGAGGATATGTCGGTTTCGGCATATCCTCTTTTTTTGTATGCCGGGTTTGCTTTCGGCTCTTATCG
>CAMTPG010000299.1 GCA_947074335.1 uncultured Parabacteroides sp. | reverse complement strand
CGTACTTTGGTTACCACCTCTTCGATACGGGCGGGATGAATACGTCCGTCCTGAACCAACTGATGTAATGCCAGACGTGCCACTTCGCGACGTACCGGATCAAAACCAGAAAGCACAATGGCTTCGGGTGTATCATCTACCACGATCTCAATGCCGGTTGCTGCTTCGAGTGCGCGGATGTTACGACCTTCGCGACCGATGATGCGGCCTTTGATTTCGTCGGATTCAATATGGAATACCGTAATCGAGTTTTCAATAGCCGTTTCTGTGGCTACACGCTGAATAGACTGGATCACGATTTTCTTGGCATCTTTGTTGGCTGTCATTTTAGCCTCTTCGATAATCTCATTGATGTAAGAAGCCGCTTCTGTTTTAGCCACATCTTTCAATGATTCGATCAGACGTTCTTTCGCTTCGTCGGCCGAAATACCCGAAATTGCTTCCAGGTGTTCCATTTCACGTTGCTTTAACTGATCCAGTTCCTGTTTCTTTTTATCAACGATATCCAGTTGAGTTGCCAGATTATCTTTTACGGTATCTATCTCTGAATTTTTACGCTGCAAATCTTCATGACGCTGATTCAGACTTAATTCGCGTTGTTTTAGTTTCGCCTCTACCGATTGTATTTTTGAGTTTCTGGACTGAACCTGTTTTTCCAGGTCCGATTTCAGATGCAAAAATTTCTCTTTTACTTCGAGCAGTTTTTTCTGCTTCATCACTTCAGATTCTTTTTCTGCTTCGCGAAGAACGCTGTCGACCTTCGATTTCAGCAGAAAACGCATCACTAACCAAACGAGTAGCCCGCCTGCAAATAAAGAGACGACTATTGATATGATTATATACATTTCCATTTTACGATATTTTAAATTTCAAATTAGTTGTTATTTTGTTGAGTTATAAGCATAAAAAACACCAGCCTTACACAAACGCTATTGTGCAAAGTAGTGCGGAATTAATAAATTAAATAATGGGTTACTTATTTTGTAGGTAATTCTCCACTTCATTGGTCAGCTCCTGAATCTTTTCGGCAAAAGGATCCGTATCATTCCTTTTTTCCAATTCCAGATTACTTAACGATAACTGAAAGGCTACCATGGCTAACAAATCTCGTGCATCCACATCTTTTGCAAATGCTTTTCGATACAGGCTGAGTTTTTCACGGATTTGTCTGGCTGCTTCGCGCGCCATTTCCTCTTCGCTCCGTTTAATACGTATGCCATACGATTTACCGGCTATATCTACATGTATAAGAAACTTTTCGTCCATCGCCTCTATTCGTTTAATAGTGCAATGCATTTGTCTACTTCCCGCACTAATTTTGATAACCGCATCTTGGCAGATTTTATTTCCTCTTCGCTGACGGAAACAACTCTGGCCGTGAGTAGGTTATCGCATTTGACTTTTAATTCGCTGATCGATTGTGCAGCCTCTTTTTGTTCGTTCTCTTTTTGTACTAACAAATTTTCCAGTTCGCTGATTTTTTGATTCTGCTGATCGCATAATCTCATTAAATCGCGAACCCGAACTTCAAATACAGCCAATAATCTTTGATGATCCTCGGTCATTTTTTGCCAAATTCTATACAAAAGTATAAGGAAGAATTGAGATAAACAACTTTCTGATGCTTTTTTGCTTAAAAAAAGTTCAATTATTTACACATAAAAGGCCGTCCAAAATAAATCCGAACAGCCCTCTTTTTTCGTGAATTTGTTACTCTTTTTTATTTAAGATAGCGCAACAAATAATTCTCCGTCAATGTCTTCGAAAGTGAGTTTTCCCTCTTTTGCCAGCCAGCCCATTGCAGCGTAGATATCTTTCTCTGCTTTAATCTTAGTGGCTTTTTTTAGCGCTTTGATGTTCATTTTACCACCTTCATTCAATGCTTCCCAGACTAAACCGGCATTGTGACCAATTAATTCAATCATAATTCTAATTTATTTAATGGTTGTTAACGGGAACAAATATATATATTAAATACTTAATAAAAAAGGAAAAACATGTTTTTTAGCATATAAATCATGCTTTTCGCTTAAAAATATGCAGAAACCGGGGTTATAACCCGATATTTTCGCAAGAGGTTGATGTATAAAGTGTTAATTCGATACTTGTGGCTTTGGCATATTCTTTTAATAAATCTGCGGCTAAACGACCGGATTCTTCCAATCCGGCGGCTCCGGCATAGCCATTAATTACCATAAATAACTTTTGGGTTTCAGGATTTATTTTAGTTCGTTCTTCATCGCTTGTCGGTGTCCCGATCCCGCCCTGATTATCGCGATATACCGGCAATCCTTCAATGTTCAGTTCGCCGCGGCCAATGCCGTGATAGAGTTCGCCGGCACGTCCCACACCCAGTGTTACCTTATCGCCTTCAATTTTCTCCGCATCAAATCCGCCAATCGAATAGCCCGAAAGCATCGAAACATAATTAATTAAATCCACCAGTGTATCTACCTGATACAGCCCGTAACCTTTTATAATACGTCGCAGTAATGCTTCTGATGAAGGGCGATAACGATTTGGATCTTTCCCGAGCTTTTTATAGACCTGACGGGTAGCCCGGATTTTTTCCAATTTATTAATATCTTCAGTCTTCAGGGTTTGCTGTAACTCTTTTTCGAGTGCATGAATTTTTTTCCAGAGTTTTTCGTTCGAAGACGAATTGGTTACATTGCAACTTATTGTCAGAATATGCAGATCCGGACAGGCCTGGATAATTTCGGGTGATAGTAAAATATGAATCATTATTATTATCAATTAGTGGTTTAACAAAATATAATCAGGTAATGCGGAATAATTCCGAATGATCCCGTTTGGATATAATGAACTGTTAGACAGTGTTATGTTTTAGATGTCGAACTGCTGTCCTCTGATTTCTGTTTTTCAGAGTTCATACGCAAAGCCGAAACAATGCGTCCGCTGTTGATGCCCGATCGACGTGCCGAAAACCAGTCGTCGTGACGGGTAAATGTACAGATTTCGGCAATTTCGATCTGTTTATCCGGTACGCCTGCCTGCAACAATTGTTGTCGGTTAGCTTCCCAGAGATCTATATGCGGTTTGCCTGTTTGCCGGTTATAATGAATCAGCAGATCGGCCTCCTGCAGTTTTTCGCGGAATTCGGCAGCCACCTCTTCGCCTACTTCAAAAGCTTCGCAACTGATAGACGGTCCGATGCCGGCTCGTAAACCGGCGGGATCAACCTGGTAGTGCTCTATCAGATAGGCAATCGTTTTCGATACAATTCCGTTTACGGTGCCACGCCAGCCGGCATGAATGACTGCAATTACCCCTTTTTTCGGATCATGGAGCAGGAGCGGCACACAATCGGCTGTGGAAATGCCGATACAGACATCTGGCAGTGCCGTAACCAAAGCATCGCGGTTTTCCAGATAAGCAGTTTGATCTTCGGGGCTGAGTTGCATGAAGTGGTCGTTCAAATCGCCAATGTCGGTACCATGCACCTGTCGGGGCAGAAAAAACAGTTCATCATTCAGATCGAATGTGGTAACCAGCCGGTTGCGGTTAGCAGCAACAGCTTCGGGCGAATCGCCGCAGAACGGACTCACATTAAATGTTCCGTAAGCACCAC
>CAMTPG010000298.1 GCA_947074335.1 uncultured Parabacteroides sp. | reverse complement strand
CTTTATTTGACGTTAAGATGGATAAAACGCACCTTAAATATGATTCAGGATATTTATTTATATAGAGATATTATATTTCTTAATTTAATGTTATATTTGCTAAACTTTATTGAAATCTAATTGTTATTACTTAAAATTGAGAATTTATATTCTATTTTATTTTCTTTAATAATTGATTAGGTCCTATTACTTAAATTTAAATTTTTAATCACATGAGAAAATTTATTGCAGAATTAATTGGAACATTTACACTGGTAATCTTTGGTTGCGGTAGTGCAGTTTTTGGACAAATTTTTGTGGGAGCCGATTCATTAACCACAACCGGCAATCCGATCACGATTACAGCCATCGGACTCTGTTTTGGTCTGGCAGTATTAATTATGGCCTATGCTATAGGGCCGATTTCAGGATGTCATGTTAATCCTGCAGTAAGTTTTGGTGTTTTCATCAATGGAGGCATGAGTTTCTTTGATATGATCCTGTATTGGATCGCTCAGCTTATCGGCGGTATATTGGGAGCTATTGCAATTGGTCTGGTTTCGCAACAATGGCTGCATTTCGGGGCGAATTCGTTTGCCGACGGGCATCTGTCGGGGGCATTTATCGGCGAAGTAATCTTTACAGCCCTGTTTATTATAGTAATTCTGGGTGCAACAAGCCGAAAAGCACCGAAAGGTTTTGCCGGCATCGCTATCGGCTGGGCTTTGGCTATCATTAATATTGTTATGATTCCTATCGACGGTGCATCTGTAAACCCGGCACGTTCATTCGGTCCGGCTATTTTCCAGCAGGGAGCAGCATTGTCACAGCTGTGGGTATTTATTGTTGCACCGCTTATCGGAGCACTGATCGGTGCCCTGATCTGGCAAATCTTCAAAAAAGAGGCTGATTCTGCAGATGCATAACCGCATACTGCTACAGAAACGTTGATCCTTTTACAAGAATACAAATATAAAAAAGCCATATCATCAGTTCCTTTCGGAGCATGATATGGCTTTTTTAGTTCAGCATATTGTTGTTTTATCCGTACAAATCAGTCCGGTTTATACGTTTCTGTTTCGGTTTATGCTTTTATCTCTATGTCAATTTCAGTGTTCAATAGATTTTACATTATTGTTTTCAGAAATTAACCGGTTTCATTTTATATATACTAATGCAAAATCTTATAAATTAACTCTCGCAAAATCTCATAATCGGGCGCGGCACTGTTTTCAAATCCTTTTGATTTGGCATCGGCCGTACGGATCTCTCCGATCAGATTAAATACTTTCATGGGCGGGAATACACGCAGACCGGCCAGATAATCTTTGGTCTGATAAATGGATTTCAATCCCAGAGTTGTCATCAGATTGGTTTCGGAGCGGTCTTTGGTATAATAACAAATCAATAAATTCGAGAAATAATTAAACAACACCGAGAGTGTCATTTGCAATGGATGATTCTTCGGATCTTTCCCGAAATAATATACAATCTGATTTGCTTTAAGCACATCGCGTGCGATCAACGCCCGCATCAGTTCAAAATTATTAAACTCTTTACTGATGCCGATATGCGATTCGATCAATTCGGGCGTGATGCGTTTCGTTCCTTTTTCCTGCAAAATCAGTGTGAGTTTATCCAGTTCTTTTACCAGACGGTTCAGATCATTACCCAGATAATCGGTCAGCATCTGTGCACCCTTCGTGTCGATAGTCAGACCGCGCGGCTGTAAAAGCGAAGTGATAAATCCCGGCATTTTATAGTCGACAATCTTTTTCGATTCGAATAAAATGCCTGCTTTATCCACAGCCGAAGCCAGACTTTTGCGCCGATCCAGATTTTTATATTTATGATTAATCACCAGCACGGTCGATTGCAGCGGATTCTTCACATAATTAGTGAGCAGTTCGATATCTTTAATTAGTTGTGCTTCGCGCACAACGACCAGCTGGCGGGCCGACATCATCGGGAAACGGCGTGCCGCATTTATAATTGCAGCTGCATCTGTATCGGCACCATACAGTATGATCTGATTGAAATCGCGCTCGGCTTCATCCAGTACCGAATTAAGTAACAGATCCGTGATCTGATCCATAAAATAGGGCTCTTCGCCCATCAGAAAATAAACAGGAGCAAATTGCTTTGCCTGAATTGCTTTGCAGATATCTGCGTATGCATGTTCTTTTTTTGCCATTTGTTTGTATCAAAACTTAATCTTACCAGTTGAACCGGATATGACGGATCGTTTTTTTATCCTCAATAATCTGTCGCAGGGCCTCAATACCCAGCACTACATGCTCCTTTACAAAATGAGAAGTGACATGGCGGTCGCTTTCGTCAGTTTTCACGCCATGCTCTTCCATCGGTTTATCCGAGATCATCAACAGAGCACCTGTAGGGATTTTATTGGCAAATCCGGTTGTAAATAAGGTAGCCGTTTCCATGTCGATGCCGGTGGCATGCGTGCTGATCAGATACTTTTTAAAATCGGTATCATATTCCCAAACCCTGCGGTTTGTAGTATAAATAGTTCCCGTCCAATAATCTTTTCCGTTATCGCGAATAGCCGACGAGATGGCACGCATCATCGAAAAGGCCGGCAGTGCAGGTACTTCGGCCGGCAGATACTCGTTTGAGGTGCCCTCGCCGCGAATGGCCGCAATGGGCATCACATAATCGCCCAGCTGATTGGAGCGCTTTAAACCGCCGCATTTGCCCAGAAACAGGGCTGCTTTTGGCATTACAGCCGAGAGCAAATCCATAATGGTGGCCGCATTGGCACTTCCCATACCAAAATTGATAATGGTAATGCCGTTTGCCGAAGCATTGGGCATGGCATTTTTCAATCCCAGCACCGGCACATCAAAATGTTCGGCAAAAAGTTCCACATATTTGGTGAAATTGGTAAGTAAAATATATTTATCGAACTCCTCCAATTTACGATCCGTATAACGCGGAAGCCAGTTTTCTACAATTTCTTGTTTTGTTTTCATTTTGCTTTACCTTTGATGTATTATCTTCGTACAATAAAAAACAAATATAAGAAATGCTTAAGTTAAACCTGCCAGATTTCGACTTTAAAATCAAGGAGACCGAAGGAAAAAGAATGATTTTCGATGTGCTGCGTTCAAAATATGTGGCGCTGACACCCGAAGAATGGGTACGGCAGCATTTCGTACAGTATCTGATTCGGGAGAAACACTATCCGCAGACATTATTGGGCAATGAAATTCAAATTAAATTAAACGGTACTACAAAACGCTGTGATACGATTATTTATGATCTTTATTTGAATCCGATGATTATTGTGGAATATAAAGCGCCTTCGGTGACTGTAACACAGCTTGTTTTTGATCAGATTTTAAGATATAATATGACGTTACGTGTACAATATCTGATAGTGTCTAACGGCTTTAATCATTTTTGTTGTCGGATAGATTATGAAACGATGCAAGTGGAGTTTTTAAAAGATATTCCCGATTACACTGAACTTTGAAGTTTTATCCAATTCTGCTGATGATTGAAAAACAACGGGAATAAAAGCTTTCAAGTCACAAAATATAATAACCGAATCCGCTAATTGAACATTTTCGGGTTTTTCAAGATAAACAGAGTTGCTATCTTCTAAAACA
>CAMTPG010000297.1 GCA_947074335.1 uncultured Parabacteroides sp. | reverse complement strand
GGCAGGACGAAACCGGACATCTGCATATTGAATTCGAAGGAAACTGGTCGGATACGATTTTGCTGGAGGTTAAAATGCTGGCCATCATCTCCGAACTTTATTATCTGATGACGGGCGAAGCTGCCAGGTTTGATTACGAATCGTATTATAAAAAAACCTGGCTTAAAGCCGAGCGATTACTCGATGCCGGTTGTATTTTCAGTGATTTCGGTACGCGTCGTCGCGCCTCTTTCGAAGCCGAAGATACTGTGGTGAGAGCATTGAAAGATTGTTATCTGGCAAAAAGCCGGGAAGGTCGTTTTGTGGGCACCAGCAATGTTTATCTGGCCATGAAGCATGATTTATTGCCGGTTGGCACCATGGCTCACGAATTTGTGTGTGCCATTGGCGGTATGTATGGTCCGCAAATGGCAAATCACATTGCCATGGATTCTTGGCGTAATACGTTTCGCGGTGCACTGGGAACTTATCTGTACGACAGCTTCGGCTGGGAAATATTCTCGCTGAACTTCTCCGAAGATTTTGCCAATCTCTTCAAAGGATTGCGTATCGACAGTGGCGATAATTATGAGCAGTTACAAAAAATAGTAACCAAATACCGTTCGCTTGGCATAGATCCGAAAACCAAACAGGTTGTTTTCAGTAATGCACTCGATACAGATCGTGCCATCGCCATTCAGCAATATGCATCCTTATGCTGCCAGCCTTCGTTTGGCATCGGAACACATTTTACCAACGATTTCGATGATGTTGAACCGCTCAACATCGTTATAAAACTTGTGGCTGCCAAAATAACAGAATCATGGAGTTTTTACAATGAAACCTGCAAAATAAGCGAAGACAAAGGGAAATATACGGGTGATCCCGAAGTAATACGACGTTTTTTGGACGCGTTGCATATGGCGTAATTATATCCGATAAAATTTCAAAATAAGATCAGTTATCTAAAATAACTCCTGCTTCATAAAAAAGATTTCGTTTCCGATAAACTTCGGATTCATTTTCAGCATTTTAATATTAGTTTAATTCTGTAACATTTCGTTTATGCAGATAATAGCCGGATAAGCCATTTATCCGTTAAATGAAATAAACCTTTACCTTTCGGGATTGTTTAAATTAATAGGATTTATATAATGTTTAGTATATAAAATCTAATAAAAACGAATGAACTGAAATTTTGAGCTTTATGAAAACAAGAACCTGGTTAAATGTTGTTTTACTGCTTCTTTTTTTAGGCGGATGTATAGAAAAAGAATCCTTTTTTTTGCCGGATGAAGCAGATGGTTCTATTCAGTTTATGCCTTACGAAAGAAAAGAAGCAACATTTACAAAAGGAACTCCGATAGAAACAGCGCTCAATTTATCCGAATTTATAGTTTTTGGCTATTATACGGGAACAGGAACCGCAAATAACTGGTCTGAAAAGGGATCTGATTCCGGTCCGAATTTTTTGAGTAATCAATCGGTAACGAACGAAGGATACGGAACATCTGTCGGCAAATGGACCTATTATCCATCGGTTTACTGGCCACAGGATGAAGAAGCAAATCTCTCCTTTTTTGCTTATACACCCGCAGTTTCTTCAATAAATGGTTTATCACTTACCGATACAATTGGTGGTTTAAAATTACAATATACTGCTCCCGAAAATTGTGCAGATCAGCCTGATTTAATGATGGCTGTTCCTCAAACCGACTTGAACGAAACTCATACAGGTGCTGTAAATCTGGAAATGCGTCATGCATTAACCTGCATCGGATTTTCGGCTGTCGGATCTGCTGATATTATTGAAACCATAGAGGTTACCAATGTCATTGTTTCAGGAGAAGTTTCTTTTGATATAAAGGATACTGTTTTTGTTTGGACACTTGATGATCCGGTATCTACAACGTATAATGCGATACCCAACGATTCGACAATAAATAACAATTATCAGTCTATTGTTGCCGCCAATGGATATTTAATGTTGCCGCCACAAACTTTACAAAGTGGTGCACTTTTAACCATTACGGCAAAATACAGTGGCACAAAGACCTTTGATTTGTCCGGACAGGAATGGCAGGCCGGACAGTTTATTAATTATAAATTTGATGTAACACTGACAGTCGATGATATTACTAATACTCCTATTACCAATGGATTCATCGGAGCCTTTTGGCGCTATAATGAGACCACGGAACGGATAATCAGAATGAGTAATACGGGAAGCTGGGAAGCCTTTTTGCTCTGTACTGATGATCAATGGAACGACTCGGATATAATGATGGATGTATTGCCTTCAGGCTATTCAGCAACGCAAGGTACATCTATTTCAAGCAGTATACAACAAATCACTACGAATCAATCAGTTATAAAGGGAAATGATGATATTAGTTTCAGAATCGGTCTGACTACCGAAACTGTTTTAGCTACTGATACAACTAAACCGCGTTACGCCATTGTTGCTGTACGTTACGATAATTATGAGAAATATCATTTTATCTATTTACGGCAGGGAGAAGCCGGCGACTCAATTAACGGAAGTGCTCAATTCTCTCCTTATAATCTGAGTACTAATGGAACATCTGCCAATAACGGAACCTATAGTTTTGTTACTTATCCTTCGATGGGAGGAGGTTTGCAACAATGGTCGTCAGAAGGTGTTTTATATCCGGTATCCGGATCCGGCATGAGTAGCAATGTCACAACCGATACTATTGCCAATGCTTGTCCGCAAAATTATCGGATTCCTACGGATTCGGATTATTTTTCTTTATTAAATACATCCGGTAGCGGTACCAGTTCATCAGTTTCTATTTCGGGAATGTATGCAGACGGATATTTTGACAGAGCCGCTATTTCTGATTTATCGGCGCCGGTTGTTGGTTCAGGCGATAGTATTGCTTACGGAGGAAATCTTATATATAATAATGATACTTATGCATCTCTATTTTTTCCCTGTGCCGGACGAAGAGTTAATAATTCAATCGCCGATAACAAATCAACCGGATATTATTTGACTACCACTTTAGGCGCTTATGGCAGCGATACTTATAAACCGTATTACTTAAATGTATTCTATCAGGGGATGAGCGATGTTACAATCTGGTGCGACAGGACTGATGCATGTAGTATACGTCCGGTATTAACTGTTAATATAGATTCTCCTGATACTATAAATGGAGAATTAGACGGATTTACAGATAATAATGGATGGGAGAATTAATGAATAAAGATAAATACAACAGGAATCAATCTATATAATATGAAAACAGCTTCAAAATTTTATCATCATATTTCAAAATGTATTCTTTATACAATTTGTCTTTTTCTGTGGGCCTGTTCAGAGAAGATCACTGATAATTCATTATTACCTGAAAAGGAAGTAACAGAAAACTGGATAATTCCGGAAGTTTTGCAGGTAAATCTGCCGCATGCAAAAACAAAAGTAAGTTATACTGATAATAATACAAACGGAGTAAAACAGAATTGGGAAAGTGGAGATCAATTCATTTTATATAATACGAATGGCCAAAGTGCAACTTATACCGTTTCAAGCATTAGTTCTGAAAATTCATCGATTGCGACCTTTACCCGAAATGCCACAGATACCGCAATTCAGGGTGGCTCGTTTTACGCAG
>CAMTPG010000296.1 GCA_947074335.1 uncultured Parabacteroides sp. | reverse complement strand
GCCGCTTCAGGTCCGAAGAAATAACTCAGATCAGACAAGGCATAGGCCGAATCCTGCTTCTCTTCCAGTATTTCATCAGTAGCCACGGCGCTTACATAACCGATAGCATCCATATTTCGGAGTGCAATTTCGGGAATACACATATAATTCATAAAATAACTGGCAGCTTTTACATTGCGGGCATATTTAGGAATTGCCCAACCGTCGTACCAGATATTACTTCCTTCTTTAGGTACTTCGTATCCCAGATCAACACCAACCAGTTCCGCTTCTTCCATGGCCCATACGGCATCACCGCTCCAGGTCAGATTGAGCCAGGCCTTATTTTTAGTCATCATCTCTTTCCCGAAATCCGCTTCCCAGCCGGCAATATTCGGTTTTAATGCCTTCAGCCAGGTTTCGGCGAGATCAATCGCTTCGTCAGAGTTGTCATTCATCAGCTCTTCCACAGTAATGGTTCCATCGGCCAGCTGATCAGCATGTGCATAAATAATGGCTGTGCCGTAAGCATCCCGGTAACTGTCTTTCATCAGGATTTTACGGATATTTTTCGGGTTCCAGAGCGATTCCCAACTCAAAGCTTCTTCGTCGGTAATAAATTCCCGGTTGTAAAGAATTCCGGCTGTTCCCCACATATAAGGCACCACATAATCGGAAGTTTTACGCCCCGTAACACTCAGCTTATTGAGCTGATTGATGATGAAAGGCGATATGTTTTCAATATAATCGGGAGTTTTACCAAAATTGGTATCAATCGGCAGCAGCAGATTCTTCTTCAGCATGCGTTCGATAATATATTCGGAGGGACAGATTAAATCAAAATCTTCATGTCCGCGCTCAATTTTAGTGAGCATAATCTCATTGATATCAAACACCTGATAAATGATACGAATCTCTTCGCCCGTCTGTTCTTTGTACCAGTCCGGAAATTCGGCCAGCACCTCTTCATCTATATAATCGCCCCAGTTGTAAATCTTCAAGACCTGAGCACGCGATTTCTCCGAATGTCCGCAAGCCGAAAACATCCACAGCATCGCCGGCAGGAGGATAGCGGCAGCTACAAATTTTATCAAATAGAATAACTGTTTCATCGGTTTGTCTTTTTTGATCGTTCGGCCCGTTTATTGATGATCAATAATAAAACCAGCACAATCACAAATATCAATGTAGAGAGCGGACGCAGTTCCGGTGTTAATCCGCCTTTGCGTGCATCTGCATAAATATAGGTGGATAATGTTTCCAGCCCTTCGTTGCCAATTGTAAAAATCGTAACGGCAAAATCGTCGATAGACAAAGTGAATGCCAGAATGAATCCGCTGATCATGCCCGGACGGATCTCCGGCAGAATTACTTTGCGAAGCGCCTGAAAAGGCGTGGCTCCGAGATCGAGTGCCGCTTCATATACATTCTGATTCATTTTCTGTAACCGCGGAAGCACACATAGCACCACATACGGCGTACAAAAGGTAATATGCGCCAACACGACCGTGGTAAATCCCTGCGAAATACCGAAACTGATAAAAAGCAGAAACAGCGAAACGCCGGTGATAATATCGGCATTCATCATCGGAATGGCATTGGTGAAATTCATCACCCGCCGCACTCCCGAACGCAGATTAAAAATACCGATTGCCGCAATGCTGCCCAAAATCGTCGAAAACGAAGCGGCCAGCAGAGCGATTATAAATGTATTCCATAAAGCCTTCATCAGCGAATGCTGTACACCGCCTGTAAATAAAGAGGTATATAATTTCGTGGAAAATCCGGTCCAGTTACCCAGCACTTTGGCTTCGGTAAACGAAAAGATCATGATGATCAGAATCGGAGCATAGAGCAATACCAGCAGAAACCAGAGATAGGCCTTAGCCGCAATTTTAGTCATCATATCACACCTCCTCCTTCATTGGAAGCGCTGTCGTTTTCGTTGGTAAACAAAATCGTAACGCCGATTAATAACAACATAATCAGAGAGAGCGCGGCACCGTAGTTCCACATGCCGTTGTATATATTTTCCTGTACCGTGGTGCCAAAAAGCTTGATGTTGTTCATGGTCAGCAATTCGGCAATGGCAAAAGTAGAAACCGTAGGCATAAAAACCATGACAATACCACTCACAATGCCCGGCATCGACAGCGGCAGAATGGTTTTCATAAAAACCTGGAAAGGCGTGGCTCCCAGATCCTGTGCTGCTTCAATCAAACTGCTGTCCAGTTTTTGCAACGTATTGTAGATGGGATAAATCATGAAGGGCAAAAAGTTATACACCATGCCAAAAACCAGCGCCTCTTCGCCCAGCGGGAAATTCATAAAATCGAACAGCGCCACGGTGGCCAGTGTGCGAATCAGAATATTCACCCACATCGGCAGGATAAAGAGCACAACCATGGTGCGCGATTTATTGAGATGCGCCTGACTCAGGATATAGGCTGCCGGATAACCCAGCACCAGACAAATCAGCGTGGTGATCAAAGCAATACCAATCGAATAAACAAAGGTATTGATGGCCTCGGGATGCATAAAGAACTTCCTGAAATTAGCCATTGTAAAAACACCATCGGCATCGGTAAAAGCAAAAATAAGAATCAGAAAGAGTGGCATGACGACAAATATCGTCAGGAAAATAGCATAGGGCAATGACCAGTTGCGCCTGCGCATGAAAAATGCAGAAAATCGACTTGTCACGTTATGGGTTTATACAGATTTTACAATACGAATTTTATCTGCCGGAATGGTAATTCCCACCCGGTCGCCATCATCCCAGACATCATGTGTATCTACAAACAGATCCTCATCCCAATCGGTCTGAACCGTGAGATGATAATGATTGCCTTTATAGAGGATAAATTTAACATCGCCGGTGAGATGTCCGTCGGCTTCATTATCTTCGAGAATAACTGCTTCGAAATCTACCTGTACCTCTACAGCTGTGCCCGGATCCATATCGTGCACTTCGGCACATTCGAAGTTACAACCCAGAAATTCCACATGTGTAGAATCGATCAGTTTACCGGCAAAACGATTTTCGGTACGCTCCTTCTTCATCACATGAATATCCATGGGTTTGATGAGCAATCCCACTTCCTGTCCGGCATCGAAACAATGATAATCCTGCACCAGCAACTCATAGCCTTCGCCGGTTTGCACAGCCATCTCATAATGCACGCCTTTGAAAATGGAAGAGATCACTTTGCCCTGCAGCATAGCTGCATCCGAGGGTTCGAAAATATAAATATCTTCGGGACGAATTACTACATCGACAGGCATATCAGAGCCGAAACCTTCGTCGACACAATCAAAGTCGTGACCGGCAAAAGAGACCTTCTTATCTTCGATCATCCGCCCGTTAAGTATATTACTTTCGCCGATGAAATCAGCCACAAAAGGATTGATCGGCTCATTATAAATATCAATCGGTGTTCCGATCTGCTGAATCCGCCCTTCGCTCATCACCACAATGGTATCGCTCAGTGTTAAAGCCTCTTCCTGATCGTGTGTTACATAAACAAATGTGATGCCGAGTGTTTTATGCATCTCTTTCAGCTCCATCTGCATATCTTTACGCATCTTCAGATCGAGCGCCGCCAGCGGTTCATCCAGCAAAAGCACTTCCGGCTCATTCACAAT
>CAMTPG010000295.1 GCA_947074335.1 uncultured Parabacteroides sp. | reverse complement strand
CAGGTGAACAAACCCGTTATGGCCGACAGCCTGAATGTAAACGGGAAACCATTTGAAGTGAAAAATCTCTTGAAATCGACGCTGCCGGCGAATGAACGGCTGGCTTCGGCGGTTACGATCGATGCCGATACAGCCGGATTGATTCAGGTGGCAAGTCCCGAAAACGGTTATGCACTGAATCTGTATGCCTTCTACCTGAACAGCGATCGTTATCTGAAAGGTACGCTCGAGGTAACGGGCAACGGCGCTTTCGAAGTTTATGTAAATAATAAAAAGGTGGAGGCAACTTCGGAGCTCGCGATGGAACCGCAGCGGTATGAAGTGATTATCAAATACCTGACAGCCGAAAGTGATACGGCTGCAGCAACCTTGCAAGCACAATTCAAAACAACGCAACCGGGCGAAGTAGTTGCCTCTCTTAATCCTGTTAAACGGTATACGGGGCGTGATATCATGGATGGCACGCATCTTACGGGCACCAGCATTTCTGCCAACGGCAAATATGCTCTGGTAAATTGCATGACGCGGTATGATGAAGGCAAAAGCGAACGCTTCACGCAGTTGCGCGAAGTAGCTACAAACCGCATTGTGCTACAGGATAAAGGGTTTATCCAGTCGGCTGCCTGGATGCCGGTCAGCAATCTGCTTTATTATACCCGCACGGGTGTGAACGGTCGCGAACTGGTAACTTTCGATCCGGCCACACTGAACGAAACCGTAATTGCGCAACAATTGCCCGAAGGCCGGTTCAGCTTCACACCGGATGAGAAGACACTGCTTTTCACCGTAGAGGAGGAGGGACCGAAAGAGGGACCGAATATGTTGCGTGTACTTGAACCCAACGACCGGCTTCCGGGATTTCGCAAACGTCATTTTATCTGGCGATACGATCTGCAGACCGGTTTATATGAGCAGCTTACCTACGGACATAATTCCACCTATATTAATGATGTAAGTGCCGACAGCCGTTATTTGTTGTTCAGCATCTCCGAGCGCGATTACACCTCGCTGCCTCATTACCTGAATTCGCTTTATAAACTCGATTTACAAACCATGGCCGTTGATACGCTGTGGGAAAAAACAACATATATAAATGGTGCCACCTTCTCGCCCGACGGCAAATTGCTGCTGGTGAGCGGTTCGGGCGGTGCCTTCGGTGAAATCGGGAAAAATATCAAACCCGGTCAGCTGGTGAATACCTACGACGGACAGCTGTTTATCTATAACCCCGAAACAAAAGCGGCACGCGCCATCACCCGCGATTTTGATCCGGCCATAATCCATGCGCAATGGAATAAATTCGATAATCAGATTTATATGCTGACCGAAGATCAAGATTATCAGCGTGTATACAGCTATAATCCGTCGGCTGACAGAATGCAGCGTCTGGAGCTGGGCGAAGATGTGATCAGTGTTTATGCGCTGGCCAAAAATGCTCCGGCCATGTATTATTACGGACAAAGCGTATCCAATGCCAACCGCCTTTATTATTACAATACAAAAACGGCGAAGCGGGAACTGGTATATGATCTCTCGGCCGGGCGACTGAAAAATATTGAGTTCGGAGACGTGGCCGACTGGAATTTTAAATCCGGTGACGGTACCGAGATTCAGGGTCGCTATTATCTGCCGCCCAATTTTGATCCGGCAAAGAAATATCCGCTTATCGTCTATTATTACGGCGGGACAGCACCAACAAACCGCTCTCTCGAATTTAGTTATTCAATGCACATGTATGCCTCGAAAGGCTATGTGGTATATACATTAAATCCGAGCGGTACAACCGGTTTCGGTCAGGAATTTGCCGCACGCCATGTGAATGCCTGGGGCGACAAAACTGCCGACGAAATTATTCAGGGTACCGAACTGTTCTGCAAGGCGCATGATTTTGTGGATGCCACTAAAATAGGCTGCGCCGGAGCCAGCTACGGTGGTTTTATGACACAATATCTGCAAACCAAAACCGATCTGTTTGCCGCTGCCGTAAGTCATGCAGGTATCAGTGCACTCAGCAGTTACTGGGGCGAGGGTTATTGGGGTTATGGTTATTGTTCGGTAGCCAATACAGGCACTTATCCCTGGAATAACCCTGAATTCTATACAAAACACAGTCCGCTGTTCAATGCCGACAAAATCAAAACTCCGCTGCTCCTGCTGCACGGTACGGTCGATACCAATGTACCGATAGGCGAGAGTATTCAGATGTTTCTGGCTTTGAAATTATTGGGTAAACCGGTCGAGTTTATTCAGGTGGAAGGTGAGGATCACGGCATTGTGGATTATACCAAACGACTGGAATGGCAGAACACCATTTTCGCCTGGTTTGCCAAATGGCTCAAGGAGGAACCCGAATGGTGGGATGCATTATATCCGGAACGGAATTTGTAAAAGAGAAACTTTGTAAAATATTTATTATAAATGTTTTACTTTCTTAATTGAATCGATCTGAATCTGAAATATCGTAAGTCTGAGATAAAAAAATATTAAATAGATGATGTTTCAGATTCACCATTCAGTTTTTACTCTATTTTTGTTTTAGTATTAGTATGTGTTAGATTAGGCGATTGGAGAATAACTTTATGAATAAGAAAAACAAAGTGCCCACAAATCAGGCATTAGGTTTATTGCCTGTTTTGTCATTTATGGTTTTGGATAATTTTGTTACATCTGTTTTATCTTATGTAATAAGCATACTATTTTGTGTGGTATGTATCTTCATGTTTCATTTTTGGAAGAGAAGCCGTAGTTATCAGTTTATGCTGATACCATCGGCCGTAACATTAGTATTATATTCATTTACTTTTATCTTCAGAGGTGGAACGAATAATTTTGATGGTTCAACGATTCTGATCATTCTGTTCTTGATTTTTACATTGGGATTTTTGCGCTTTTTCAGACGTCCGATGTTGCGTTATATCTCCCGATCTGATTATTCCATCAATAAACAGTTTGTGCTGAAAACATCTTTTCGCGAACTATATTTTGTTTCCGATTTGATTCAATGCTTTTATCTGGGTTATCTGGTTATTTTACTAATCTATTATTTCTGTCCGTTGCCCTTTAAAAATGATCTGTTGCAACGGTTTCTGTTTAATCAGTTGGATCTGATAATAGGATTAAGTATTATACTGTACGAACAGATACGTTTGAATAGGATGCGTAAGCGTTTTCGTTCAGAAACCTGGTTGCCTGTTTTGAATGAACAGGGAAAAATAACCGGATGTATTGCGCATTCAACTAAAAATTTACAAACTCGTAAATATTATCATCCCGTGATACGTGTGGCAATTATCCATAAAGGAATGTTATATTTAACTACCCGAAACAATCAATGTGATATTTCGCCCGGTCTAATTGATTATCCGTATTGTAGTTATGTGTTATTCAGACAAAGCATGTCAAGAATGCTTCAGAATATTGCCGATTCGAATCATATGAAAGAGACCGATTATTCAGTGCGACCACTTACTCAATATCATTTTGAAAATGAAAAGGTGAAGCATTTTGTTAATCTATACGCATTTCATATTTTTTCGGACGAAGCAATGGAGCGGTTTAAAATGGAGACCGGTAAACTTTGGACTACACAACAAATCGAAGATAATCTGGGTAAAGCTGTTTTTA
>CAMTPG010000294.1 GCA_947074335.1 uncultured Parabacteroides sp. | reverse complement strand
TTGTTTTTCGTATGGTCTCTTCCAGATAACTTTCGTCGCTGCGTACACAAAGAATGGGTCGTTCGGTTGCAAGTGCTTCAAACAATTTGGTGGTCATAAATCCTTTAGGCCCGTCCGAAGCAAATGTATTGGCCAATTGTAACAGAACAGAGCTGCCGTTAAGAAGAGCCGGCACCTTATCGGCCGATACAAAATCCAAATAATCCATATAATCGGCAATGCAACAAGAGGCAGAAGCTTCACGAACCAGCTGTTGTGATTGTTTATCCATGTACCAGCGGATACGAAATTTATCGGGCGATATTTGTCCGGTTTTATGTAATTCTTCTACTGCTTCGAATAATAAATGCGGATCGCGTACAGCCAGACTGATGATTCTTCCGGTATAGGTAATGATAAACTGATCAGTTTTTTGAAGTTCCGGATAAAACAGCTCCGGATCATATCCGTTGTATATCAGTGAAGTATCCGGGTTGAACCGTCGAAGCTGTTCCACATGCCAGGGAGAAATGGTGGTGACATGCGCTGCTTGTGCTAAAGCCTTATTTCTGTCGCACAGAAATTTCTGCCTAAACAACCGGGTGATGCCCATTGTAAACAGATTCTTATGTTTAAACGAATAATCAATGTATTCATCGCCCGCATATTGTTCGATGATATCCCGTAAATCAACAACAAGGGGCAATTTGCAGGTCTGTGCTACTTTGCGTGCGGCCGGCAAAGGAAATGCCCGGAAAGAGCTGCAGAGTAAAATATCAAACGACTCCTTTTCTGTCATCCGGATTGCTGCTTCAGCCATTTTCCGGTCTTTATAATGAAAAAGCAAATCAAGCAACTGAATCCAGATCCATTCCAGTTTTCCCAGAATCCCTTTTTTATTAAACCGGTAATAGGAGATATAGGTAACCGCTGTATCGCCTTTTAAAAAAGAGAACATGGAATCGTGAATTTGTTCGGCAACAACAACCGGTTTCCATCCCGCTCTTTGCAGATATTTGCACAGATAACCCATGCGCGGACCAAAGGCCGGCGGAAAAAGATCACAAAGAATCAGTACCTTCTTCATAATAAATCAATTATAGCTTCGGCAGCATGGCCTGTGCCATATTCATGAATCTTTTTTCGTTCAGGTTGTGCGGATAAAGCCTCTTTTATGCTTTCCGGATTGGCTCCGGCCAACTGATTCCAGCCGGCATCCACCGTTTCAATCCACTCGGTTTCATCACGCAGCGTAATGCAGGGAGTCTGATGAAAATAGGCCTCTTTTTGCATGCCTCCCGAATCGGTCAGCAGGCAGGATGCCTTTTTTTCAAGCAGGCAAATATCCAGATAACCCAGTGGCTCGGTAATCCGGATAGCCGGATTTTGCAACAGCCGATCATATAAACCATACTCTTTCAGATAAACAGCTGTGCGCGGATGCAGCGGAAAAATCACAGGGCATGCGGCTGAAGCGATGTCGTGCAACGTTTCGCATATTGCCGTGATCCGTTCCTGCTGATTGGTGTTTTCGGCACGATGCAGCGTGCAGAGGATAAACGACTGATCCTCCAGATTTAAATCCGATAACACGGCAGACTGTTTTTCGGCAAGCGCACCAAAAGTCAGTGCGGCATCGTACATCACATCGCCTACATGATGCACTCCGGCCTGAATGCCCTCTTTTTCCAGATTGCGTATTGCAGCAAAGGTAGGGCAGCAAAGCAGCGTCGATAAGTGATCTGTCAGAATCCGGTTTTGCTCTTCCGGCATAGTCCGGTTAAAACTGCGCAAACCGGCTTCCACATGTACAATGGGAATTAATAATTTGGAGGCCGCCAGTGCGCCGGCCAAGGTAGAGTTTGTATCTCCGTAAACAATGATTTTATCCGGTTTTTCCCGGATTAGAATTTTTTCGATCTCCATCAGCATCCGGCCGGTCATCTCGCCATGCGAGGCATGACCGCAGGATAAAGTCCATGCCGGCAATGGAATCTGCATATCGGTGAAAAAGATCTCACTCATATTCGGGTCATAATGTTGCCCCGTGTGCAGAATGTATTCTTCGATTTTTGAGTGGTGATGCAGATTATGCCGCGCAATAGCCCGGCTTACCATGGCCGCTTTAATGAACTGCGGACGCGCTCCTATGATTGTTACAATTTTCATTGTTTGCAATTTCATTTAAAATAGCCGGATACAATTCCGGGTGATAATTTTGTGCTTTCGGCATAAACGAACTGTTGTGCCATAAGATTGTGAGTTCGCCTCCAACCGCTCTGATCCTTTCAATCAGCTTAAAACAATATTCTTTTGCCCCGTCGTAATCCATTGCCATATATCCCGATCCGTCTAAGGTGCAATCCATCATAATCAGCGGATGTAAAACTACCGAAGAGAGGCGGCGTGTTACCGGATTAATCCAGCGTACCGGATAAGAGGTGCCTAACCGGAATCCGGCAATATCGGCATATCCCATGGTAAAATCGTCGGATAATTTTGCCACCTCCAGTTTCTCGAGATCTTCGGGTTCGCGGCAGGTTAAGTAATGGTGCCGGTTGCGTGTAATCCGTTTTTTAATGCTCCGTTCCAATCGCTCCTTTTCGGGCAGAATCTGAGCCGGATTCAGTCCCGACTGATAGCTGGCATGTAATCCGATCTCGTAATCCCTCACCAGCGCTTCCTGGATAAGATGCCGTATATCGGTATGACCAAGATTATAAACCGGTTTATCCTGCACGGCATTGCCGCCGGCTTTAAAGAAACAGATCACATCGCATTTTTTCTTTCCGATAGTTTTTTGCAGCTGATCATTCATGCCGAAAATAGCCGGAAAAGTATAATAGGGATCCGTTGTCAGATCGTCGAATTTATTTTTGAAGGAGGCTTTAATGCCGCGTCGGTTCAGTATGGAACGCACAACACCTTTCCAGCTGCGGTATAGAAAGGGCGCATCAATATCGTGCGTCAGATATGTTTTTTTAATTTGCGGCTTGATATCCGGCAGTTCGGGATAATAATTCTTCAGCCATTTGCGCAGCATCAACCGATATTCGTCGATAACGGGGCGATCCATAAATCCCGCCTGAAAGGGCAAAGAGGCTTTTCCCGGAAAACGCCCGTGTTCATCGCGCAGATTGCGTTTCAGCATCTCTTCGTAGCGTGAAATCAGGAAATAGGTACTGGCAATCAGATCGGCATGGATTACCATCGATTCGTTGATAAACTCAATTTGACCGGAACCAAAAAGGATCGGGATATTTTCAATCTCCTGCAAAGGCAAAACAGGCATAGAGCCCGGTTTTCCATATACCTCATTGCCGAAAAAACCGGAAGGAACAATGATAATATGATATTTCTCGAACGCATATTTATCCGAAGTATAACCGATACGTGAAGTGATGGCCTTCGATACATCATCGCCTGCCAGAAACTGAATTATATATTGTATTACTTTATCCATATAATACCTTTCTTAATTTCATCCGTCCTCTGTGTATTAAACTTAATTCGCCCTTTGATATTGTGAAGTAGGGTGTCTGAATTGCGCCAAACTCTCTGAAGAAGCGCTCTACACCCGGAATCATCGATCCTTCAAAATCAAACCGGTTGGTATATTGTGCCACATATTGTATACATTCCCATAACA
>CAMTPG010000293.1 GCA_947074335.1 uncultured Parabacteroides sp. | reverse complement strand
ACCGGGCTGAACCGCACCTATCCGCATGTTATCAATTTTGAAAGTTTGTTTGGCATGGAAGAGGTAAAATGGACTGACAAAGAAAACGACATGCCGCTGTATGATGTTACGTTTCCGTTTATCCGCATGATGGCAGGCCCGGTAGATTATACGCCCGGAGCCATGCGTAATGCCAATAAAACAGACTGGTCGGCCTGCTATTACCGACCGATGAGTATGGGAACAAGAGCTCATCAGCTGGCCGCTTATATCATACACGATTCTCCCTTAACGATGCTTTGCGATGCGCCGACCAACTATCTGCAGGAACAGGAATGTGTGGATTTCATCACTTCTATTCCGACAGAAACAGACGAAACACGGATTTTACAGGGTAAACTGGGTGAATATATTGTAACAGCCCGCAAAAACGAAACCAACTGGTATGTGGGCGGGATGACGAATTGGGATGAGCGTGATCTGATACTTGATTTCTCCTTTTTAAATGAGGGCGAAACGTACCAGGCCACACTCTTCGCCGACGGCATCAATGCCAACAAACAGGCCGAAGATTATCAGGTAAGCATACTGACGGTAGATAAAAATACGAAGCTTCCGGTACATCTGGCTTCGGGAGGTGGTTTTGCCATGCGTCTGGATTATCGGCCGACTAATCTGCCGGATGCTGTGAGCGGGATTCCGACCGGAAAATCGATTCCCGATTTTTATAAAAAATACATCGAAACCGATGGACTTTATGTTACCTCATCCGAAAATGTGAGCGACGAAGCATTGATCAAAGCCTGCGAAATCATCAGTCTGATGCTGGCCAAGCGGCCGGATGTAAAAAAACAGATGGTGAAAGAGGGTTGCCATGTTATGATCATCGGTAAAGATGAAGAGACCTGCGATCTGCCCGAATTTGCGCATATCTGCGATACACCCGAAAATATTGCCTATTGGAACTGGCGTGCACGCGGTTTCGGCGGCGAACCCGAAGATAAATATTCGGCCAGTTGTGGCGAAGAAAATATCCTGGCTTTACCAACAGACCGATATACCGGCGAAAATATCCTCATCCACGAATTTGCTCATCTGATTCATCTGATCGGTATTCAGGGCGTAGAGCCCGATTTTAATAATCGCCTGGAACAGCTTTGGAACAGTGCCCGCGAAAAGGGACTGTGGGAAAATACCTATGCCATCAGTAACAAAGAGGAGTACTTTGCCGAAGGCGTGCAGTCGTTTTTTGATTGCAACCGGTATGCTTTTCCTTCGAATGGTGTACACAATAATATGAATACACGAACAAAACTAAAATCATACGACCCGGATTTGTATCAGTTTCTGAAAGCCTATTTTTATGAACTGAACATACCGATCTATAATACCATACAACAATGAAAGGACTTAAATTAACAACTCTGGCGCTGTTTTGCGGTGCCGCGTCGGCCTTCGGACAGGCGGCTTTTAATACGCCGGGAGCGGGAAATCCGATTCTGCCCGGTTATTTTGCCGATCCGACGGTAAAGAAATTCGGCGATACTTATTATATGTATGCCACGACAGACGGCAGCGGAGCCGGTTTCGGTCCGGCGCAGGTCTGGAGCAGTAAAGATTTTGTAAACTGGACGCTGATGCCCATGAACTGGCCCGACAGTCACTGGATCTGGGCTCCGGATGTGATGCAGGGCGAAGACGGAAATTATTATCTGTTTTATTGCCAGCCCTGTACCATTTACGGCGGTGTAAGTGAAACGCCGCGCGGACCCTGGAAAAATATTCTGGGCGAAAGCGAAGCGGTGTTGATTCCCGACCGGTTTGTGCACAATGCCATCACACTTGACGGTCAGACATTTACTGACGACGACGGTTCGGTTTATATGTACTGGGGAACCTGGGGTATCTTTAAAGATTTTGGTTGCGGCGCCGGTAAAATGACACCCGATTTAAAGGGATTCACCGAAACACGTCTGATTCCGAATACGGAAGTAACCGATTTCTTCGAAGCTCCTTTTGTATTGAAGCGCAACGGCATCTATTATTTTATGTATTCGTCGGGATCTTGTCATGACGAAACCTATCGCGTGCAATATGCCACTTCCGATCAGCCTTTAGGTCCTTATACCTATCAGGGCTGCATTCTCGAAACCAATGCCGACGGCACGATTCACGGTCCGGGCCATCACAGCGTGTTGCAGGAGGGCGACGATTATTACATCGTTTATCACCGCCATAATAACCCGCATTCGAACCGCGGATTTCATCGCCAGCTGGCCATGGACAAAATGGTATTTACCGCCGATGGCAAAATCGAGAAAATCACGCCTACTCACGAAGGTATCGGATTGATGGCGCCATCTACAGTTCGTTCTAACGATCTGGCTTTTGGTAAAAAGGTGCGCGTATCATCGGTTTATGATGATCATTTCCGCCCTGAATATGCCGTGGATAATAATAACGGAACGCTTTGGCGCCCGGCAACCATGGGACAGGAATGGATTGAAATTGATCTGGGCAAGCCCGAAAAGATTCAAACCATCCAGACTCAGTTTGAATACGGAACCAGCTATTATCAATACCTGATCGAAACATCGACAGATGGCAAACAATGGGAGATTTTTGCCGACAAACGCAACAATCACCTGGCAGGCAGTCCGATGGTGGATTTCGGAAATACCAAAGCGCGCTATGTACGTCTTACCACAACCGGCAATCAGAAAAACGGTTTTAGCGGATCAATATGGAATATCAAAGTATATCCTGAAATTGAAGCGGCTAATCCGCAGCAATGGATGGGACTGACTGCTGCCGACTGGGACGGCCGGAACTGGCAAAATAATCAGGGCATGCTGGGCGGTGCCTTCACCCTGAAAAACGGATCGGCACGCATGCAGCGCATCGGAGGCCGCGAAGCACTTGTACTGGCACCCAATACAACACTCGAATTTGTAAATCCGCTGATCAGCAAAAAAGCAGATCATACCTGCACGGTATGGACATACAAAAACGGCAGCTGGCAACCTTATGCAACCGGTCAGGCCGTATCGGATGGTAAAATTACACTCAGCAGCGATAAGGATGAATTGATTCTGGCAAATTTCAGATATTACAACCGACCGCTCGATGCGGCTGAGCTGGCGTATGATGAAACCGTGGATATCGTTCGTTTGCCAAAGGCCGAAACCCTGAAACAGGGCTTGATCGTAAATATCTCTGCCGATGATTTTGCAACCGGCGATACCGTACATTATATCCCGAACAAAGGAACAAAAGGTGTTTTCGAAGCACAGGATGTTCCGGCCATCGTAGAAGAGGTGGAAGGTAAAAAAGGATTACGCTTTGACGGAACCCAGGTTTTCCAGTCTTCGTTCGGTTTGCCGCGCACCATGATGGATAATGCACCTTATACACTCGAAGCCGTGTTGCTGAATCCGGAAATGGCCGAAAACGAATGTGTGGCCGATTTTACCACGTCGCATAATGAACTCGAAAAAATCATGCTGGTAAACGGCACCGAACCGCGTTGCGGCATGCTGAATCATTACGGCTGGTACGAAGATGCCGGTTATAAAGAGGCGGCAGAACTGGCCGGACAATGGCAGCATATCTATGTTTGCTTTGACGGACGCATCGAACAGGTGTATGTAAACGGTAAGCTGGTGAG
>CAMTPG010000292.1 GCA_947074335.1 uncultured Parabacteroides sp. | reverse complement strand
GGTTAATCACACTCGATCCCGGTCATTTCCATGCTGCACTGGTTCAAAAAACCGCCTATCCGGAAGTTTCCCAAACGGTTTATATATATGCACCCGAAGGCTTTGATGTGAACGAGCACCTCAAGCGTATTGACGGCTTCAATAATCGTGTCGATTCGCCCACCGAATGGGAAGAAATTGTGTATACCGGTCCCGATTTTCTGGAGAAGATGCTGACTGAACAGCCCGGCAATGTCATGATAGTAGCCGGTAATAATGGCAAAAAGACAGAATATATCCGTCAGGCGCTTCAGCATGGCATACATGTATTGTCAGACAAACCGATGGCTATCGATAGAGAAGGGTATGATCTGTTGCAATCCTGTTTTGATATGGCAGACGATCAGGATCTGCTGCTGTATGATATTATGACCGAACGCAATGAAATAACATCTATGTTACAACGCGATTTATCTCGTATTCCGGCCATTTACGGCGAACAGCTTATCGGCACACCCGAAGATCCGGCGGTGGTGAAGGAGAGTGTGCATCATTTTTATAAAACAGTGGCAGGTAATCCGTTAAAACGTCCGGCATGGTATTTCGATGTGGAGCAGCAGGGCGAAGGCATAGTGGATGTAACAACCCATTTGGTGGATCTGGTACAATGGGAAACTTTTCCGGATGAGGTTCTTACGGTTGATGATGTTTATATAACCGATGCCAATCGCTGGACAACCCCGATCTCTGCCGAAGAGTTTACGCAGGTGACAGGTGCTGAGGCTTTCCCCGATTTCCTGCAGAAGGATGTAAAAAATGATACCTTATATGTGTATTGCAATGGAGATATTTCGTATCAGTTGAAAGGGGTCAATGCCAAAGTATCGGTAATCTGGGATTATACATTCCCCGAAGGCGGCGGCGATACGCACTATTCGGTGATGAAAGGTTCAAAATCGAATCTGATAATCCGCCAGGAGAAAGAACAGAATTACAAGCCCGAGCTGTATATCGAAATCACGCCCGAAACCGGAGCTGCCGATTACGAGAAGACTCTGCATGCCGCTTTTTCCGATCTGGAAAAAACTTATCCGGGTATTGCTTTGCAACAACTTACACCAAATGTGTGGCAGGTGATGATTCCCGATCAGTATCGGGTAGGACACGAAGCACATTTCGGTCAGGTTACCGAAAAATACCTGCAGTATTTGAAAGAGGGTGCGTTGCCTTATTGGGAAACGCCTAATATGAAGGTGAAATATCATACCACCACATCGGCTCTTGAACGGGCAAAACAGAAGGAGGCTTATCAAAAGCGTTTGGCGGAATGAATTATTTATAAATCAACTGGTTTTTTACAACCAGTTGATTTATAAATAACTTTGAAAGTTTAGCGTGCTACAGAATATTGATCGATAATTTTATTATTTATGACTTTACAACCACTAATAGATCATTTGGGAAGCTACATCCCTCTCAAACAAACAGAAACACAGTTTTTAGAGGAGAAGGTAACAGAACGTCGACTCAAGCGAAAACAGCATATTTTACAGGAAGGATTTCCTTGCAGACACTATACATTTGTTGTTTCGGGATGTTTGCGCATGTTTGTTATTGATGTTCAAGGGATAGAGCATAACATCCTTTTTGCAGCTGAGAATGACTGGATTACCGATATCAGCAGTTTCCATTCCGGAAAACCCAGCCGATTTTTTATTGAGGCTGTTGAGCCTTCTGTAGTCCTGCAAATTGAACCTTACGATTTATATGCACTCTATACACACAGTTATAAGTTTGACAAGATTTTTAAAGTCATTGCCGAAAATAAATGCGTAGCCTTACAAAACCGAGTACTTCAGATGATTAGTTTAACCGCGAAAGAGCGTTATCTCGCATTTCTCGAGGAATATCACCATTTGTCTGTCCGTTTGCCTAATGTTCACATAGCCTCCTATTTAGGTATTACTCCTGAATTTTTGAGTAAAATAAGGAAGGAGACGGCTTATTAAACCCCTTTCTTAAACTAGTTTAAGTCTATTTCTTAATAAAGATTATTGTTGCCGCAGGTTTTGATGTTTAATTTTGTGTTGTTAGCTAAGTAGTATGAATAATTTAATCCCGCCAACAGGCTGTTTAATTATGAAGCAGATTATTATTGTATTATCAATCTCTATTTTATCAACTCAACAAATGATGGCTCAAACAACATAAGAAATGTTCAATTCAGGCCTCATTGAAATATCAATACCAAAAAGTATATATGATTTATACAATAGTGGTGCCGTAGGGCAAGATCCTCGCGATCGTGTATCATATCAGCGTTCTCGCAATAATTTAGAGTTATATCCTGTTCATACCGATGCGGTAAAGCAAACAGGCGTTTCTGAGGGGAAACTTCTTAAGGGGACTTTTAAATCATCTTTGGTTTATCCCGGCGTAAGCTATGAATATGCCGTCTATGTTCCGGCACAGTATGATGAAAGCAAACCTGCCAATTTGATTGTTTTCCAGGATGGCGACTCATATCTCTCCGCTGAAGCCGATGTGGATGCACCGACTGTATTAGACAATCTGATAGCTAAAGAAGACATTCCTGTAACGATTGCTCTGTTTGTGGGACCGGGCGATATCGGTCCCGGGCTTCCGATTTACGGAGGAAGCGGAAACCGCAGCATTGAGTACGATTCGGTTGATGATTTATATGCCAAATTCTTGATCGATGAGCTTATCCCTGCCACACTAAGCAACTACCGGCTATCTAAGAATCCGGCCGACAACTGTATCTATGGCATTAGCTCAAGCGGAAATTCAGCTTTGGCTGTGGCTTGGCATCGCAATGATCGTTTTGGATGCGTAATCTCCTGTACGGGCAGTTTTACCAATATAAGAGGTGGACATATATGGCCCTTTGCCATTCGCAGCCATGATAAAAAACAAATGAAAATATTTATGACTGTAGGTGAAATCGACCTTGATATTATTTTTGGTGATTGGCTTACAGCTAATCGTGATGTAAGGAAAGCTCTTGATTATAAAGGATATGATTATATGTACGTAGAACATAAGTCCGGACATACAGGCAAGGTGATGCGTCAATTACTACCCGATGCGCTCAGATGGATGTGGAGTGATGTGGAATTTAATCCGGAAAACTGTCTTGTAATATCTTCTGAAAATCCATAAATCCTGTATAAGGATAATGTTTTAGATGGTTAATATTTTATACAGGGAGTCTATTGTGGCAACTTTACCGGCTGATTTAGAATTTTCAGCATTACTATCTCTTATTTTGTTGCATCTTGGCTTCAAGCATATTTTAACCAGTGCCAATCGAAAACATTAATAGAGCGTAATGAATATTTTATAGGTTTATACGCTCGCTATGCAGTTTGCTTCGCTCTATAGCGTTTTTATAATGCTGAGAAAAAGTAACGTATAGAATGATCTGTCGGATTTGAATATTGAATATGGATAGTTTAACTTTATATGCAGATAGTTGGTATGACTGAGTTTTGATTGTTGCGGGTCTAATTCGATTTATTCTATTCAGACAAATCAGTTTAAATCATGCAATTCCGATTATCTGGTTTTGAGTTCATTTCGTTCATTTCCTAATCAAACAAAAATCCCCGGTGTTTTCGCAAGCACCGGGGATTTTCCTTTATTTTTTC
>CAMTPG010000291.1 GCA_947074335.1 uncultured Parabacteroides sp. | reverse complement strand
AGCCAGTTTGAATAATTGGTCATTGTAACTGATGGTATCCGAAGGCGTAAAATCGATCAGAACAATCTGATCCGTTCTGTCGGCCGAATCCAGTGCAGCCACCTCAGCTTCATGCAGATAAACCACTTCGCCGGCAAAACTACCGCTTTCCGAAAAGGGCGATGCCGCATAATCCGTGCCCGCTTTAAGCGCTTTTCCGTTTACCTTGAAAAAGGTACTGTCGGCGTTAACTTCGCGCAAGCCGGCAAAACCAAATTCCTGCATTCCGTTGCCCAGCAGCTCCACGCCATCGATACCCGAAAGCTGCGCTTTGATGTATTCTACAGTCAGCGTGTCGCCGGCCGTCATCGGCACACGACCGCCCAGTTCGGGACTGGCCAGATAGGTGATGTGAGATTTAAAACGGTTCTGCAATTCGTGAGTGGCGGGATTTGTTGTCTGATCCTGCGCCTGTGCCGTAAACAAAGCTGCACAACAAAGTGCAGGTACGGCCAAAAACAGTTGTTTTGTTCGCATAACGGAGTTTGTATTTTCGTATTTATATTGTTAACCTTAAAAACCAAAAACCGGAAGAATCTGAAACGATACCGGTCTCATTTACAAAGTACGCCAAATTTGGCCGATAATCCAATATTACGCATCTATTTCCGACCAAATCGTGATAAAAAAGCCGGTTTTTCCCGAAAACCGTTATCTTTGTAAAAAATACATTTATTATTTTATGACAGTCGGCAATCGATCATTTCGCCATTCGGAAAATGAAGGTTTACAAAGCATTTGCCTTTCGATAATTGTCGTAAGACCTTTTGACAATTATCAAAAGGCAAACGCACAAAAGTGTATCGGATTTTTCAAGATAAGTGCATCGGGATTCGAAAAGCGAAAACAGGCCGGCATCCCGAAAGTGATATATTTTAATACTAAAAACAATACCATGTCAATTCAAAAACAACTGGCAAGAATCTGCCTCTCAGCCTGCCTCTTCGGAGCATCCGTAACCACTCTGACTGCCCAAAATCCGGATTCGGATTATGTGGCCTATCTGTTCAGTTATTTCACCGGTAACCATATGGACGAAGAGCAGGTATGCTATGCCATCAGTCCCGACGGTTACAACTATTTCACACTCAATAAGAATCAGCCCGTGCTCGACTCGAAAGTAATCAGTTCGACCGGCGGAGTGCGCGATCCGCATATCCTGCGCAGCGACGACGGAAAAACCTTTTATATGGTACTCACCGATATGGTTTCGGCCAACGGCTGGGATTCGAACCGCGCCATGGTGATGCTGAAATCGAACGATCTGATCCATTGGGATTCGCATGTGATTAATATGCAGAAACGCTATCCCGGACAAGAACAGCTGAAGCGCGTCTGGGCACCGCAAACCATTTACGATGCAGAGGCCGGCAAATACATGATATACTGGTCGATGAAACATGGCGATGACGGCGAAGACATCATCTATTATGCCTATGCCAATCCGGAATTTACCGACCTCGAAGGCGAACCGCGTCCGCTTTTCCTGCCGGCCGACGGCAGATCCTGTATCGACGGCGATATTGTATATAAAGACGGACAATATTACATGTTCTACAAAACAGAAGGTCACGGCAACGGCATCAAAGTGGCCGTAACACCGTCGCTCACCTCAGGGCAGTGGACCGAATATCCCGACTACAAACAGCAAACTGCCGATGCCGTAGAGGGCGCCGGTACATTTAAGCTGATCGGCACCGATACCTATATATTAATGTATGATGTATATATGAAGGGCGCCTATCAGTTTACCGAAACAACTGATCTGCAGAACTTCAAAGTAGTGGATCATGCCGTAAGTATGGATTTTCATCCCCGTCACGGATCGGTAATTCCCGTTACACAGGCCGAATTAGATGCCTTAATCCAGCAGTGGGGAAAGCCCGAAAAATGGGAATAACCGGCTAAATAATTAATCTTTTAAGAGTGGCGAAGTTCGATTATTCTGTGTACATTTGCGTAGTTAAATAAATCTTTATGGCTAAAAAAAATACTACGAAACCTAATACGGAAAAAAAGAAGGGTGGCGTATTTAAACATATAAAGTATGTGGCAGGCAATGAACGCACCCGTTTTATAGCCGGGCTGATTCTGGTGATACTGGCTGTATACGTAGGACTTTCGATGATTTCGTTTTTCTTTACCGGCGCGGCCGATCAGAGTAAAATCGAAAATATCCCGCTCTCGGATCTGGTTACCAACAAAGGGGCGGTACAAAACTGGACCGGCGTGCGCGGTGCCTATCTGTCGGATCTGCTGATGAACCGCTGGTTTGGTATCGCCTCGTTTCTGATCCTGTTCTTTTTGGGATCGGTAGGCGCCAAGCTGATGAGTCTGCGCAAAATATCGGTGTTCAAACGCTTCCTTTTTTGCGCCTCGATGCTGATCTGGTGCTCCCTGTTTTTTGCATTTGTATTTATCAAAGGATACGAGGATTCGTTCATTTATCTGGGCGGACAACACGGTTATTATCTCTCCGAATTGCTGATGAATAACATCGGTATTCCGGGTACATTTCTGTTTCTGCTGGGCTTTCTTTTAATCATCGCGGTATTTACCAGTCGCCGCACCATTCCGGTGCTGCAACGTGTGCTTTCGTTCGGATGGGTTAAAATGCCGAAACGCAAATTCAAACCGGCCATGGCCGGCATGGATGATGCTGATTATGATGCGGATGATGCGGACGAAACGTCCGGCGCTCCCTTTTTCGATACCGAAAAAGAGATGCAGAAAGCCGCTTCTGCAAGTGATGATCCGGTTGTGGGCGTAATGGACGATTTCACGGTTTCGATTCCTGCCGGCGATGATTTTATTGTAACAGCTCCGGGAGCAAATCCGAAACCGGCGGCCACTTCATCCAACGGATCCGATTCAAAAAAATCTGAATCAAACGCATCCGATCCTGAAGCCGAAACCGGTGAGGAACCCGAATTTACGGTAGAGGTGCCGGCCGATGACGAAACCTTCGACGGCTCGGTGCAGGGCGATTACGATCCGAAACTGGATCTCTCTTCTTTTCGCAACCCTTCGCTCGATCTGCTCAAAAAATACGATCAGAGCGAACATCAGGTTGATATGGAGGAGCAGATGGCCAATCAGCGCCGCATCAAGCAGACGCTCGAAAGCTTCGGCATCAGCATTGCTTCGATCAAAGCAACCGTCGGGCCTACCATTACCTTATATGAGGTGATTCCCGATACCGGTGTGCGCATCTCCAAAATTAAAAATCTGGAAGATGATATTGCACTGAATCTCTCGGCACTGGGTATTCGTATCATTGCGCCGATGCCCGGAAAGGGTACGATCGGGATTGAGGTGCCCAACAAAGATCCGCAGATTGTATCGATGCATTCGGTGGTGGCTTCCCGCAAATTTCAGGAATCGCATTTCGATCTGCCTGTGGTGCTGGGTAAAACCATTACAAACGATATTTTTATGTTCGACCTGTGCAAAATGCCTCACCTGCTGGTGGCCGGTGCTACCGGTCAGGGTAAATCGGTCGGACTCAATGCCGTAATCACATCACTGCTCTACCGCAAGCATCCTTCGGAACTGAAGTTTGTGCTGGTCGATCCCAAGATGGTGGAATTTGGTATCTATTCCGAGCTTGAGCGGCATTATCTGGC
>CAMTPG010000290.1 GCA_947074335.1 uncultured Parabacteroides sp. | reverse complement strand
GCAGTTCGGGCTGTCCGATGTTGCGTATAACACCCAGATCTTCAATCCCTTCTACGGTAGCCAGCTGATTGCAGACCAGATCGGCAATTCGTTCCGATTCGTATAAATCTTTGCCGAACACCTTCACGGCAATCGAGCCTTTCACCCCGCTGGCAGCCTCTTCCACATTATCACTGATGGGCTGTGAGAAATTAAAATCCACGCCGGGATAGATGGCCAGATCCGATTGCATTTTTTCAATCAGAGCCTCTTTGCCGAGTTTGCTCTCCCACTCTTTTTCGGGATATATATCTACATGAAATTCAATATTATAGAATCCGGTGGCATCTGTTCCGTCGTTCGGCCGGCCGGTTTGCGAAAGTACCTGACGCACTTCGGGATAAGCCGCCAGCTCGCGGCGCATGCGGTTGGCCAGCTGCACCGACTCGTCGAGCGAGATGCTCGAGGGTAAAGTGGCACGAATGTAAATAGAGCCTTCGTTGAGCTGCGGCAGAAACTCGGTACCGAGCAGCGTGAAGCACCACAATCCGGCGGCGGCAAGAATGGATGTTATCATCATGGTGCGGCGCGCATGGGCATGGCATTTTTCGAACAAAGCCACCGAGATGCGGTTGATCCATACCAAAAAGGGATTATGCCGTTCGCGTACATTTTTACGGAGCAGAATCGAAGAGAGCACCGGCACCAGAATCAGGGTAAAAAGCAGGGCGCCCAACAGGGCAAAACCCAGTGTGTAAGCCAGCGGACTAAACATCTTACCTTCAACTTTCTGGAAAGAAAAGATCGGAACAAGGGCGGTAATGATAATCAGCTTCGAGAAGAAAACAGCTTTGGCGCGATCTTTTGCAGTCTGGCGGATGATGCCCATTTTACTCATGGCATTGAAGGCGGGCATACCAACTTCGCGGGCTTTGCGGTCGAGTGCCACAAAAAGTCCTTCCACCATAACCACTGCTCCGTCGATGATAATCCCGAAATCGATAGCTCCCATCGAGAGCAGATTGGCACTCATGCCCATGAGTCGCAGACAGATAAAGGCAAAAAGCAGTGCCAGCGGAATGATGATGGCTACCACAACGGTGGTGCGCCAGTCGGCCATGAAAATCAACACAATAAAGGTAACCAGCAGAATCCCTTCTATCAGGTTGTGTGTCACTGTATTTACAGCCAGATTCACCAGATCTTCGCGATCATAAAAAGCCACGATCTGCACATCTTCGGGCAGCGATTGTGTCTGAATCTCTTCTATTTTATCTTTGAGGGCGGCAATTACTTCGCCGGGATTTTCGCCTTTGCGCATCACCACGATGCCCTGCACTACATCATCCTCTTCCATGCGTCCCACCTGTCCGAGTCGCGGCAGAGCCGATTCGTGCACATTGGCGAGGTGTTTCACCAGAATGGGCGTGCCGTTTACATTTTTCACCACAATATTCTCGATCTCGGGAATGTCGTTGATCAGTCCAATGCCGCGTACTACATACGATTGCGCACTTTTTGTAATTACATCGCCGCCTACATTGATGTTACTGTTGGCGATGGCATCGAACAGTTCGAGCGTAGTTACGCCGTAATTCATCAATTGATTGGGATTGACGCTGACTTCGAATGTTTTCACTTCGCCGCCGAAGCTGACAATATCGGCTACTCCGGGCACGGCGCGCAATTCGCGATCGATCACCCAGTCTTGCAGTGTTTTCAGTTCGCGGGCATCGCGTCGGTCGCTGCGCAGCGTATATCGGAATATTTCGCCGGTTGGTCCGTAAAGCGGCTGCACTTCGGGTGTTACTCCTTCGGGCAGATCGGCATCGTTCAGCATATTGTACACCTGCTGACGGGCATAAAAATCGTCGGCATTATCTTCGAACATCACATTGATCACCGAAAGTCCAAAAAGCGTGGTACTCCGGATATCGGTTTTTTTCTGCACCGGATTCATGGCGATCTCGATCGGGATGGTGATGAATTTCTCGATCTCTTCCGCACTTCGTCCCGGCCACTGCGTGATGATGGTTACCTTTGTATTGGTTACATCGGGAAAGGCATCGACCGGCGTGTGCATAAAACTTACAACACCGGCGATAATGGCGAGGGCCGTCAGGAAAAAGATAAAGAATTTATTGCGGAGCGAAAAGGTAATTATATTATCAATAAATTTATGCATGGTTCGTTATTTCAGTGCATTAAAAATGAGTAAAGCATTCTTTTCCACAACCGGCCGACCGGCATTAAGTCCGGATGCAAGATAGCAGTAGCTGCCGTTTCGTTTATAGACTTCGACCGGCTGAATGCGGAAGCTGCCGGTTTCATCAAGCGTAACCACATAATCTTTTCCATCGTCGAAAATCAAAGCTCCCGCCGGAATGCAGGGCATCAACTGATTATCAGTACCACAGTCTACATATACATTGGTGAACATGCCGGGTTTGAGCAGATAATCGCTATTATTTAATTGAATGCGAACCTTCATGGTTTTGCTTTCCGGATCGAGCAGATTATAGATTTTATCAATATTGCCTTCGAAATTTTTTGCGCCGCCATAAGCCAGTGTGGTGATGCGCACCGGAGCTCCTGGACGAATTTTATGAATATCGCTTTCGTACACATCGGCCATTACCCATACATCCGACAGACCTGAAATGGTAAACAGGGCATCAGCCTGATCGGGGCGGATCTGCATATTGGGACTAATCTGTTTGTCGATGATAAATCCCGAAACAGGTGCCGTTAACTGATAGGTGGAATTCTCTTTCAGATGATGCAGCGAGTAAACGGCTTCGAGGCGTTGCTGCTCGGCCTGTGCCACGGCTGCATCCTGTTCGGCCTGCAACAAATCGCGCTCGGAAGCCATGCCGACTGCATACATATCGCGAACAGCATCCGCATTACGAAGCGCTAAAGCCAGCTGATGTTTTGCCTCCTGATGTTGTTTCTCAATATCCGATACTTCGGTACTGCGTATTTCGGCCAAAAGAGCACCTTTTTGTACATAATCACCTGTTTCTGCAGGCACACGCAAAATGGTTCCGCCATACAGCGGATAAACCTGTGCCAGTTGTCCGGCATCGAAGGTAACACGACCATTCAGTAATAACTCATTGTTCAGCGGAGTAAGGTTTACAGTATCAATCGAAATAACCTGCAACAAACTATCGGTAAGCTGCAGCGTGGGCGTTTCGGGAACAACTGCCGTCTCCCGATGATGACATGCGGCAAAAAACGGAATTGTTAAAGCAAGTAAGAAGAAATGATTCGCATTCATATTATAGGTGTAATTTATTATTCCTGAATCGGAGTTGCAGAAAAGGGATAAGTTATAACATCGCGGCCAACAACCGTATTGAGTTGATCGGCAGCCATAAAGAGATTCTTCCGGATATCGAAAAGCTGCAGGCAGGTCTCCTTATAGGCCTGATAGAAATCGATAAACTCGATCAGATTGATGTTTCGTTTCTGATAATTTTCGTTCACTCCCTGCATAATCTTTTCAAAATCATGCTCCAGATTCTGATTGGCCATTCGGAAGAGGCGGGATGCATTTTCAAGTTTATCATATGCCAGCATCATTTCTGAAACAGCTTGTTCGCGTGCCTGTTGTTCTAAACTGCTTTGCTGCTGTACCGATGAACGGGCTGCCTTGATATTTCCCTGATTGCGGTTAAATAC
>CAMTPG010000289.1 GCA_947074335.1 uncultured Parabacteroides sp. | reverse complement strand
TGTTAATACAACTGTTTATTCCACATTATAACCTGTCACAAGAATCTGCGGTTCGTTTCCGCGTGTATCCTCATCTTTCCAGCGAAGTGTAATCTCTTTTTGCTCGCCGGGCAGCAGTGCAAAATAGTTATCAGAATAGAACATCGGCAAAATCTGAAGGCCGTCTTTCTGACCCGTTACATTTACCCGTGTCATCAAGGCTACGGTTTCAGAAGGATTTTCGATTGTTACTACTCCGTTCCAGGTACCGTTGCTGTCGCGCGAAGTCTTAACCGATTTCTTCAACGCTACTTTTGGTAATTTGCCCAGATCCTGATAATTGTTTTCTTCGAGTGAACGGTGATAGAAATTTTCCGATACCAGTTCATCGCCATCATACAGATCCATGGTAATGAAATGTACTTTCGAAAGTGATTCCGGATATTCGAGCGTAAAGATTTTCAGTGTGGTATCTTCATCACTGTCTGTCATTGCCTCTTTTTCCCATGCGGCAGATGCATCCATGTTCAGCACACGTACTACGGCTTTCAGGTTTTTACGATTGCCTCCGCTGTAATTCACAATCTCTACTTCGTCGGTAGCCGGATTCCACTGAATATGCAACGGTTCGGATGCTTTCTTAATACCAAAATAGGCAGCTGTGGGCTCAAAGAAATAATCGTAAGTCTGCCATACCATCGAAGGCCATGCCGGATGACTCATCCACATTAAAAGACCCTGACGGTTCTGACTTCTTGATTCGAACAAACTGCGGTGTCCGTCGTAATTCACCCACTGTGCTAAATCGGCAAACTCTTTCGCACTCTGCGGCTCGCCATAACCCAGCGCAATAATTTCGTTGAAAGTAGTACAGCCCTGTGCACCTTCGCGGGTATAATCGTGCATACCCCACTGATCACCCTGTGGCCAGATGCCTTCGGGAGAGAAGGTACGCAACATACTTTCGTAAGTAAGTACATTCGGCATACCGCGTTCGGTATGAAATTTGTCATTGCCGGTTTCGAGTGTAAAATATTCCTGAGCCGGAAGCATGCGATACGGTCCGTGACCACTCACCACGCCATCTGCCGAGCTGGAGATATAATGAATATCGCCATGACCCTCGTTCACGATTCTGCGCAACGCCGTATCAATCCGCATGGGCGGGAAACCTTCATTTCGTCCGCAATAGATACCAATTGAGGCATGATTACGGATTCTGCGCAAATAATCTTCGGCATTTTCCACAAACATTTCGGGATAATAGGGATCTGGTCCGTCGGCCGGATTGGCCAGCCAGAAGTCCTGCCAAACCATGATACCATGACGATCGGCAGCTTCGTACAGCTCTTCGTCGCCTGTCATACCTACCCAGTTACGCATAATATTGAAATTCATATCGGCATGGTAAGCAATGGCTGCATCATATTCGCGACCGCGATAGTTCAGATTCGATTCGCTAAAGCCCCAGTTTCCACCGCGACCGATAAAACGACGGCCGTTTACATACAGATTCAGAATATCATTATCTTCGGTAAAAGTCATCTGGCGAATACCTGCTTTAAAATCTTTACTGTCGGATACTTTATCATTCGTGATAAAGGTAAAGTTGGCATCATACAAATTCGGTTCGCCATATCCGTTGGGCCACCACAGGCGCGGATTCTTCAGATTCAGCTGCGGGAAACCGGCAGCATCAAATATAATCTCATCTTCCTGACCGGCAGCCAGGGTAACGGGTTGTTCGAACGTGATATCACCAATTGTTCCCTGCAACACACCGTTTACCGTTTTCGACTCATTATTTTTCACAAAAACACGCGCAGTAAGCTGTGCCGAAGTTGTGTCAGGCAATGGCAGAACCGCCTGAATCAACGGATCAGAAACCGTAACGGCTCCTGTTGTAGAAAGTTTCACATCATTCCAGATACCGATATTACGGCCGCGAACGGTTTGAATCCAGTCCCAGCCAATCGTAGCATGAAAAGTAGGATTATCAGCACCCAGTATACCGCCGTTAAAATCGGTACTCTGTACATTTTTCTCTTTAATTGCGCCGATATGATTATTACGTACAATCTCTACCGCGATTACATTAGTACCCGGATGAATATAATCGGTCACATCAAAATTACCACGGATAAAAGCGCCGGCCATATCACCTACCGCCTGTCCGTTTACAAAAATATTGGCTTTCCAGTTTATTCCGTCGAAATTCAGAAATACGCGATCCTGAATGAAATTCTCAGGCACCACAAACTCATCGCGATACCAGAAATTCGAATAAAAGAATGCTTCCGAAATCATATTCTGCTGATCGGCATAATCCGGGTTAGGAACTGCTCCGATATTTTTATAACTGCTCAGTACGGTTCCGGGAACTGTAGCCACAATCCAGTCGGCGGTATTGAAACCCGGTTTTGAAATCGCTTCGAAATCAGCTTTTACTTCCGAAGCCCGTTGTAACTGCCAGTTTCCGCCCGAAAGCAAAATCTCATTCGCTTTACCCTGTGGCATGGCAGCAGGCACAGGCACCAGACCGCCTTTACCCATCACTTCCATTTCGCTCAGAATAAAAGGTTTGCCATCTGCCGATTGGTCAAGCAGCAAACGCACATAGCGGCCGCGCTGCATTTTACCCAGCGAGATTTGTTCAACCAGCGCATCATCACCTGTAAGCGAAGCCACATCGGTCCATTTCTCACCATCGTTAGAAATCTGAACCGTACCTTTTATAGCTTTATTGATCCAGTGCAGATTCACCCTGTCAAATTCTGAAACAGAGCCCAGATCTACCGAAATCCACTCGTTTGCACCTGTAGCACTCATCCATGCACTGGTAAAGAATTGTGAAGGCTTCATTTCCACGATTTGATTCTTATCGTAAAAATCCATGGCGTGAATATTCCACTGATCCGCACCCGGCATACGAAGGGCAACACGATACATAGAATAATCGGCACGTTTATCCAACCCGATCGATTCGTCCAGATTACGTACAGGTCTTGTTATTTTTTCAGATTGTTTATTTGGATCCGTTACCAAAACAGGACGAGCCTCTGTACCCGGCAGATTTTTGCCTGCCAGTTTACCCAGCACATTCCAGTCGGTTCCGTTATCCGAACCCAGCACCGTCAATTCGTAGCCCTGCGTTGCCGCAGCCTTATCGTAAATCACGGTACCTGTAAGCACAACCTTTTCTACCTCTTTTTTGAAGTTAGCCAGTGTAAACTGCAAATAGGTATCATCGCCCGTAACCATATTACGCGAATAAGGTCCCTGATCTATCATCCATTCGCGTTCACGACGCGGATAATCGCCCGCCTCAGACGAAAGTGTGATAAACTGCGGCTCCTGATCAGGGATAATACCATCGGTAGCCAGCTGCGCCGTCAGATTATAGTCGTAACTCGACGAATTAAACGCCGAACGCAACCGCGCAATATTCCGGTAAGTAGAATGATCCGGTCTCAGCTCGGGTGAAAAATCCTCATTCGGATTACCCGGATACTGACCGATTCCCCGCGTATAATAATCGGATCGGTCCGAAGCAGCGGAAGAATTACATCCTGTACAAAGTGCAGAAAGTGCCACTGAAGCACAAAGCACACCTACATACGCAGATGATTTTGAATGTTTTAAGATATTCATATAAAAGAGTCTAAATATTATCATTAACCTTGCAAATA
>CAMTPG010000288.1 GCA_947074335.1 uncultured Parabacteroides sp. | reverse complement strand
CAAATATCCTGTATCAGCAGATCGATCGGAACCAGGCTTCCCTGTTTTGCCATCTCGGCAATGTGCAGAATATCACCGGTTTTCAGCAGCAGACGCGAAAGTCCCTGCAAGGTTCCGCCGCCCACGCCGATGCCGCCGATGTGCTGGATCTGCGTGCCGTCTACCTTTACAAACGATGTGCCTGTGCCCATGCTCACCACAATCAGCGACTGGAAGGGCAGGCCGTATTGTGCGCCGAGACCGTTGCACAAAAACTCGTCTGCCTTATCGGTAGGAAGTCCGTAAAGCGGCTGATCAATAAAAGCGCTGCCCACGCCGGTAAGCATTACCTGTTCTATATCAGAAAGTTGCAAGCTGTTATCGTAGATGTATTTACCAAAAGCACCAAACAACGAAGTAACCGGATCGGTTGCTTTTACAAACAGCGGCGAAATAATCTGTTTCTCTTTAATGCCCACAATCTTGGTTGTGCTTCCGCCCACATCAATTCCAATAACCACACTCATAGCCGATAAAACTTTTAGGTACCTTTTGTTTTGTCTTTATAGTAGTTGTAACGTTCTACCACGTCGTGTACATAATTATAAGTCTCGGATCCACGCAGATAGCCATGCTTACAAACCGGATCATTGTAATATTCCGGATCACTTTTCAGACGAATGTAAAGCGCCACATTATTGTCCCACACCTGCGGATTTTTGCCGTTCTTTTCGGCCAGTCGCTGTGCATCAAACACATGACCGATGCCCGCATTGTAGGCTCCCAGCGTAAATTTTAATCGTTCGTCGGGATCTTCAATCTTCGTAAAACCCTGACGGAAGCGGCGCAGACAATCTACACCTGTTTTAATGCCGGTATCCGGCTCTTTCAGTTCGTGTGGCGTAACGCCCAGCGCCTTTGCTGTATTGGGCATGATGCCCATCAATCCTTCTGCGCCGGCCCACGAAACGGCATTCGGATTAAAATGCGATTCCTGGTAAGCAATCGAGGCCAGCAGCTGCCAATCCCATTCCATGTTTTTGGCATGTTTACGAAATAAATCATCGTAAGGCGAAATATGTCCGTTCTTCACTTCGGAAAGCTCCGCGGTAAAGGGCTGCTTGCTCAATTCGAAGTAGCGCTTTATCGAAGCTTTATAGATGTGACTCCCGGACTTTCCCGAGACCCACTCGTCAATGGCTTGTGCCAGTTCCGGACTGGTATTTCGAACCATCCATGCCGAGCGTTGCAGAAAACTGATTTTGAGCGAGTAATCGATATTCCAAAAATAAGTTTTATTTAGTTTCGCAATCTTTTCGTTGCTCACCGTATAGGGAATTTCGCCTTTCGAAACCTGTGCGATCAGATCTTCTGTTGTAATCGAATCTTCGGGCATCAGATGGATGTTGATTCCGCCGCCCAGCTCTTCGTTCAGATTTTTCAGTCGCTCGTGATATTTCGTCTGTGCATTTACATATATATCTTTCCCGATCAGTTGCGTTACATCGGCAAGGATCTCATCACCCTTGTTGGCCTGTTGTATCAGCACCTGTGTATCGAGTTCTTCGCGACCACAATAAATTACCTGGTCTTTCATCTCTTTGAGCACCGGCATCGGATAGGCAATCACATCCACTTCGCCGTTTTCGAGCATCTCGATCATACGCGCCTCATTTTCAGCCACGAGGATGTTCAGTTTAAGCCCTTCTGATTTGGCAAAATCCTGAATCATATCATATTCGTAGCCCATGGGCTGCATTTTATACTGAAAATAGGAGATGGAACTGTAAAGTGTAACTGCCGTGATTTCGCCCGCTTCGCGGATCTGTGTCAGGTCTGTAGCCACAAAATCGCCGGCATGCGTGGTACGATTCCCCGTGCAGCCGCAAAGCGACAAAAGGAATAGCAGCGAACAGCCGGCGATTTTGAGTTTATTTGTCATAAAAATAATATCATGCTTTTTGCTCCAGCAGCACCACATTTTCCACATGATGTGTATGTGGGAACATATCGACGGGTTGTACTTTTACCACATCATATTTCTCGTTCAGCAGCTGCAGATCGCGGGCCTGCGTGGCGGGGTTACAGCTCACATACACAATACGTTTGGGCTCTGCAAAGAGGATGGTTTTAATTACATCGTCGTGCATACCGGCGCGTGGCGGATCGGTGATGATCACATCCGGACGACCGTGATCGTTGATAAAATCCTGTGTGAGCAGGTCTTTCATATCGCCGGCGTAAAATAGTGTATTATCAATTTTATTGAGTTCGGAGTTTACCTTGGCATCTTCGATTGCTTCGGGTACATATTCGATACCAACTACCTGACGGGCACTGCGCGATACAAAATTGGCAATGGTGCCGGTGCCTGTATAAAGATCATAAACCAGCTCATTCCCCGTAAGTCCGGCAAACTCGCGTGTAATCTTATACAGCTCGTAAGCCTGATCACTGTTGGTCTGATAGAACGATTTCGGACCTACTTTAAACTGCAGTCCTTCCATCTCTTCGATGATATGATCTTTGCCGCGGTAGCAAATCACCTCCTGATCGGTGATGGTGTCGTTGCATTTGGTGTTGATTACATAAAGCAGCGAAGTGATTTCGGGGAATTGTTCGGCCAGATGATTGAGCAGCGCTTCGCGATGTTCCACATCTTCGTGATAGAAAACAACCACCACCATCAGATCGCCGGTCGAAGCCGTACGAATCATCAGTGTACGCATAAAGCCCTCCTGATTACGCAGATCAAAGAAAGGATAACCTTCGTGTGTGCGGCAATATTCGCGTACGGCCAGACGAATCCGGTCAGACAGCTCGCTTTGCAACCAGCACTTGTTGATATCCAATACTTTATCGAACATACCGGGGATATGGAAACCGAGTGCATTCATGCAATCAAATTTTTCGTCGGATTTGATCTGCTCTTCGGTAAGCCATTTTTTGTTGGAGAAGGTAAACTCGAGTTTGTTGCGGTAATACACGGTTTTTTCCGAACCTTTGATCGGCAACACCTCGTTCATTTCTACTTTTCCTATGCGTGTCAGGTTATCGATAACCTGTTTTTGTTTGTATCTGAGCTGCTCCTCGTAGGGCAGATGTTGCCATTTGCAACCTCCGCAAACACCGAAATGCTCGCAAAAAGGTACTGCACGCTCTTTTGCATAAGCGTGGAAACGAATGGCTTTGCCTTCGGCATAACTGTGTTTTTTGCGGGTCAATTGAATATCAACCACATCGCCGGGCGCCACAAAAGGTACGAATACTACCAGATCATTTACTTTCGCAATCGCCTTTCCTTCGGCAGCCACATCGGTTATTGTTACCATTTCGAGAATGGGTAACGGCTTTTTAGTTCTTCTTGCCAAGATGATTAAATTTTAAATTCAACTGCAAAGATACAGATAAATCAGAAATCCCGACAGCTATAACGGCTAATTTTCGTACTATATAATAATGTATAGGATGTAGTATCGTGCCGACAGGCATGTAGTAAGGGTTGGATGGTAATGGATTGTAAACTTGTTGTACAATGTGTCGGGGTTTTGTTGTACAACAAGTCGTGGTTATGTTGTACAATGTAAGGTCAACTTGTTGTACAATGAGTTTATAGTACAAAGGCATCAATAGTATTGTGCATGGCAGTGCATCCAACAGGGCACCCGCCAAAAATGAAGAGCCCTGAACGGAGGAGCACACGGCTTAAGT
>CAMTPG010000287.1 GCA_947074335.1 uncultured Parabacteroides sp. | reverse complement strand
ATACCATGAGGCGAAGTATACATCTCGTCGATCAGTTCGGGATCAATGCCTTCGTATGTTTCCTGCGATTGTTCGAAGATGTCTACATTAATTACTTTATCATTAATATAATCTTCTACTTTAATACCCAGTGAGCGGGCTTTCATGCGCAGATTAATATCTTTAGTTACCAGAATGGTTTCAGTTTTCCGGTTTTTTTCCATGCCTGCCACATAGAAAGCACATCCTAAAATCCGGTTATCGGCTGTTCGTTCCGGAAATGATTGATAAATCTTTTCCGAATGCTTATCGCCGGTGATAATATATAAGGTACCTTTTCCGGGCCCGAGCGAAGCGCCTTTCAGAAACAGATCGTTGCTTGTCAGCGTATCCAGTTCGCGCACAAACTCGCGGGCATTGAAGTTGATCTGTTCATTTCCTTTTTTGAACTTATCTAACTCCTCCAATACCACGATAGGCAGATAAATATCATTCTCCTGAAAGTTGTGGATACAGTTGTAATCGTGCAGAATTACATTGGTGTCCAATATAAAGTTCTTTTTTGCTCCCATGATAAGACGATTTAAAGTTTTGTTAATATGTCTGTGTAAACCTTTACAAAGAAAACAATATTCGGCAAAGTGTTGTTTAATTTTCACGAATTAAATAATAGGTATTATAATTAATCACAATTTAGGTTTAAGGGCTTATGGAATTGAATGTCGAAAACGGGAAAATGGCACTGATTCTGGAAATTCTGGATGTAAAATATGTGCATGACGTAGAGGTTTTGAAATCAATCAATGTTGAATGTCATACACTGCTGACTTCAACTTTCGATACTGATTTTGAGAATGATATGTCGGGTTGTGTATAAGAATTTCGAACCGGGAGATTGAATAAACAATTGTCAGGGAATTACTTATAAGAAATCCGGAACAGAAATTTATTTAAGCGGTTATACTTGTTCGAAAGAACTGGTATAGCCGTTGTTTTTTAATTATCTTTGTGTCCGATTTAAAAGATGTCGGTTATGGCCGTAGGTAATAAGCAAAACTGGTATGTACTCTATACAGCTCCCAGAGCTGAAAAACAAGTGAAGCAGCGCCTCGATGCGCAGGGTGTAAAATCCTGGCTTCCATTACATAAAACACCACGTGTATGGTCTGATCGGGTGAAAATTGTGGAAATTCCACTCTTTTCATCCTATATTTTTGTTTATTGTCGTGAAGATGAATTGCGTGGATTGCTCACTATTTATGGTGCTGTTCGTATTGTTTATTATAATCAGAAACCGGCAATTGTACGGCAAAAAGAGATCGATGCAATCGAACAATTTCTGGAACAGGCCGCCAATCATCCCTTGTGTCCGGGCGACGAAGTGGAAATTCTGTGTGGTGCCATGAAAAATGTATCCGGAAAAATCAAGAAAATCAAAAAAACACATCTTTTTCTTTATCTTGAACCCTTAGCTTGTACGGTTTGTGTAAAACTGGAAGATGTAGCGCCTGTAAAACGGTTGAAATAAAAACAGCATCGGATTTTTTGGAATTGTAACCAGTTGCGTTTATTCATATCACGCTCTTCATTGTTTATTCAAACAGAATATATTTTTAATACATGTTTGTTTTAATTATCTGTTTTAAAAAATTGTGGTTTTATTCTTAACAGTTTCAACCTTCAGCGTTGGGAAGCAGGGCCTCGTAAATAGTTTTCATGTCTGAATGGCGGCGCACCCGGTCGGCCAGTTTATCATATTGTTCCTCTTTAAAGGCAACATAATCAAATGATAGTGTAACCGGTTCTTTCTCCAGACCGGCAGCCAGGAAATCCAAAACGTCAGGATTATCCAATATGCCGTGCATATAACTTCCCCAACAGTTTTCGTCCAGCAGATAACCATCTTTGCGGCCATTCTCAAGCTCAATCAAAGCACTTTCAGGAGCATCACCCAGCAGGCGGGTTTCGCCCATGTGGATTTCATAGCCCTTATTTATAAAGTCAGATTCTGATAATTTGCCCTGCCGTGCAGGAAGAAATGCAAAACAGCTTTGCTCGGTCACCTTTTCGGAGCCGATCACGGTGAGCTGTGGCAACAGTCCCAGGCCCGGCACTGCCGGTAAATTACCTTCTATGCCGAGCGGATCTTCCAGTCGCGCGCCCATCATCTGATACCCGCCGCAGATTCCCACAATGCGCTTTCCTTTTTTGCGTTCACGCATGATGGCATCCGCCAGACCTTTAGCCCGCAGGTGCTGCAAATCGGCCAGTGTGTTTTTGGATCCCGGCAACAGGATAATATCCGCCATTTCCAGTTCATCAATCTGATTGGTGTAATAGGCATTGAAACGCGGATCCATCTCCAGCACATCAAAATCTGTGAAGTTAGACATGCGTTTCAGCAACACAATCGCCACATTGATTTTTCCCTCCTGATAGCTGTTGTTTTTCATATCGAGTGCCACCGAGTCTTCCTCTTCAATTTTAATATCCTGAAAATAGGGGATAATGCCAACCACCGGAATACCGGTCAGTTCTTCAAGCATTTGTTTTCCCTCTTCGAAAAGCGAACTGTCGCCTCTGAATTTATTGATGATAATGCCCTTCATCAGTGCCCGCTCTTCAGGTTTAAGCAGCTGTATAGTGCCATACACCGAGCCGAACACACCGCCGCGATCAATATCGGCCACCAGAAAAGTAGCGGCACCCGCAGCCTGCGCCATGCGCATATTGGTGATGTCGCGATCGCGCAGATTCAGCTCTGAGATACTGCCTGCGCCCTCCAGTACAATCGGGTTGTAGCGCGATTCGAGCCGGCGAAATGCGGCAATGGCTTCGGCAAAAAGTGCCTCTTTGTCATTCTTTAATCCGAAATAATCTTTGGCAGACATATTGCCGACGGGCCGTCCGTTCAGTACAACCTGCGAGTTTTTGTCGTTTGTTGGTTTTAACAGTACCGGATTCATATCGGTATGCGGAGCAATACCGCAGGCTTCGGCCTGCACAACCTGTGCGCGTCCCATTTCACCACCTTCGGGAGTGGAGTAGGAGTTGAGCGACATGTTTTGCGCCTTGAATGGAGCCGGATTAAATCCATCTTGCTTGAAAATGCGGCAAAAAGCTGCATTAATCACACTTTTACCTGCATCAGAACAGGTGCCTACAAACATTACGGGTTTAAGAGGTTGCTTCATTGATATCCGACGATTTGTTTAAATTCAGGCAGCAAAACTACTAAAACAAATCCGGATATCAGGCCTTGTTTGGCATTCTCTTTAATACATTTCTTTGTTTGTTCATGTAGTTTTATTGTTTTGACAGCTGTCAAACGCTTTTTTGTCAATTGTCGAATGCTTTTTTCACAGCTGTCAAAAAAGCATTCAACAGCTGACAAATCATTAAAACCTGCTGATCCGATAATCAAGCCATGCATAAGGCAGGTTTAGATTGTTTATTGTTTTTACATATATTAATGTATTATGCTGAAAAAAAATACAATAGAGACTCTATTTTTCTGAATATATTCATATATCTTTGAATGAAATCTAATTTAGGAACCATGACAAGTAGAAGAAATTTTTTAAGAAACGCCTCTCTGTTGACCATGGGAGGTATGATGGCCGCGAAGGCCGGTTTTTCTCACGCTGCAGAAGTTGTTAACCATTCAGTTAATGCAGCACGACCAGGTAAAAAGAACATGGGTTTACAGATTTATTCGCTCGG
>CAMTPG010000286.1 GCA_947074335.1 uncultured Parabacteroides sp. | reverse complement strand
CCGATTCCGGTAATGCAACCGCCCGCACAGCCCAAAATGATGACACAGCATATGATGCTTAACGAAACATCCATGCCGATGATCAGCGACAACGAAGATTCTTTTGCTTCGAACGAGGAGTTGCGTGATCACTTTGACATCAGAAAAGCAATTATTTACACCGAAATTCTCAATCGCAAATATTAAACCTGTTGCTTTTTTAATATCTTTGCACGCACTGTTAACTAAATCAGGTTTTTATTTATAATAACAATTAAATATCATGGCTTTAAAATTTATTACAGCTGAAGAAGCAGCTATGTTTGTCAACAATGATGACAATGTTGGTTTCAGCGGATTTACTCCTGCAGGATGTCCGAAAGTTGTTCCTACTGCCATTGCTAAACGCGCAGCAGAAGAACACGCAAAAGGTAATCCTTTCAAAATTGGTATGTTCACCGGTGCTTCTACCGGCGATAAACTGGATGGCGAGCTGGCACGTGCCAACGCGATCAAATTCCGTACACCTTACCAATCGTCAAAAGATTTAAGAACGCTTTTAAATGCGCACGATACCGAATATTTCGATATGCACCTTTCAGAGCTGGCGCAGAGTCTGCGTTACGGCTTTTTGGGTAAAGTAAATGTGGCAATCGTTGAAGCAGCCGATGTAACCGAAAATGGCGAGATCATTCCGACAAGCGGTGTGGGCATTACGCCGACTATCTGTCGTCTGGCCGATCGCATCATTGTGGAGCTGAACGACAAACATCCGAAAGCAATTCGCGGCATGCACGATATTTACGAACCGGCTGATCCGCCTTACCGTCGCGAAATTCCGGTGTATACACCTTCAGACCGCATCGGTACTCCGTTTGTAAAAGTGGATCCGGCAAAAATCGTGGGTGTGGTTAAAACCAGCGAACCTAACGAAGGCGGTTCATTCGCTCCGCTGGATGATGTAACCATGGCTATCGGTAAAAACGTGGCGGCATTTTTGGTTGAAGAGATCAAAGCCGGCCGTCTGCCGAAAGAATTCGTTCCGTTGCAGAGCGGCGTGGGCAATGTGGCCAACGCGGTTTTAGGCTGCATGGGCGAAAACAAAGAAATTCCGGCATTTAATGTGTATACCGAAGTTATTCAGGATGCCGTAATCAGCCTGATGAAAGAGGGTCGTGTTAAATTTGCCAGCGGTTGCTCACTGACTGTAAGTAATGAGGTACTCGACGAAATTTATTCAAACCTGGATTTCTTCAAAGATAAGCTGTTACTTCGTCCGCAGGAAATTTCGAACAGTCCGGAGGTGGCCCGCCGCTTAGGTCTGATCGCAATCAATACCGCACTCGAAGCAGATATCTTTGGTAACATCAACTCTACACACGTTTCGGGTGTGAAGATGATGAATGGTATTGGTGGTTCGGGCGACTTTACCCGTTCGGCCATGCTTTCAATCTTCACTACGCCTTCTACGGCTAAAGGTGGAAAGATCAGTGCATTCGTTCCGATGGTTTCACACATGGATCACAGCGAGCACTCGGTTAAAGTAATCATTTCAGAATATGGAGTGGCCGATTTGCGTGGCAAATCACCAATTCAGCGTGCACGTTGTATCATTGATAACTGTGTACATCCGGATTACCGTCCGTTGCTGAACGAATACCTGGAAATGGGCGTTCACGGACATACACCGCAAAATCTGAAAGCCTGTTTTGCCTTCCACGATGAGCTGGCTAAAACCGGCGATATGCACAATGTGGACTGGAGCAAATACAATGATTAAGTAAATCAGATCATTCCATAATAAACCCGGTTGAGTCTCTGAGAGGACTGAACCGGGTTTTCTTTTTGGTGAAAATCGAAATCTTGTATTTCTGCCTGCGGGTTATATCAGCCTTCGACAGATGATGTTATCTTCCGACAAATTAAAAAGATCTGTCTTTAATACATCTGATTTAAACGGATGTAAACAACGGATATTACCAATGCAACAAATTTGTTTCAGTGAAAACAAGAAATACGGTCAGGTTATCTGCCGCCTACGCACTGAATAAAAACCGTTATTCTTCGGCCTGCAACAGCGCTTTCATCCGCATCAGCGCCTCTACATAATAATAATCGGCATAACTGAGCGGCACATCCACTTCGCTGTTCGCCAGATAATGACCGGTGGAATGTTTGAGCAGAAAATTCGCGTTTGTTCCGGGTTCGGCCAGGTAATCGGGCGAACTCAACGCGCGCAGCTGTGCTTCGGCATACGCCAGATAATCATCTGATGCGGCCGACTGATCCAATTGGCTCAGCTCTATCAGCGCCGACGCCATAATGGCAGCCGCCGATGCATCGCGCACGGCATCGGGAATATCGGGCGCATTAAAATCCCAATACGGCACTTTATCGGCCGGCATGGCGAGATGATGCATTAAATATGCAGCAATCTGCCGGGCCTGATCCAGATAATCGGCGCGACCCGTTTCGCGCGCCATCATCGTAAAACCATATAAACCCCAGGCTTGCCCGCGCGCCCAGGCCGACTGATCGGCAAAACCCTGATGCGTTGCTTTCAGATGCGGGCCGCCCTGAACCGTATCGTACGAAACCACATGATAGGAACTGAAATCATCCCGAAAATGATGCTGTATGGTTTGATCGGCGTGTGTCTGCGCAATGCTGCTGAAAATTGAATCGCCGGTTTTGCGCGAGGCCCAGGTTAACAGCTCCAGATTCATCATATTATCAATAATTACCGGATACTGCCATTTGCCGTTGTTGGTAAAATCCCACGAGCGAATGGTTTGTGTAACCGGACTGTATCGGGTAATCAGCGATCGGGCACCGTTTATCAGCACTGTATCATAATTGCACTGCGGAAGAAGCCGGTTGCCATTGCCAAAACTGCAGAAAAGCATAAAGCCCACATCATGATTATCGGTTACATACTGCACGTCGCGTACGCGTTCGGTAAAGAGCGTAGCATACTGCTTTAACTGCGGCGTGGGATTATTTTCGTAGAGATACCACAATTCACCGGGAAAAAATCCGCTGCACCACCAATAACAATTGCTGGTTTCGAGCGCGCCCTCTTTTACGGATTTGGGTAAACGTCCGGCCTGAGGTTCCAAAACTTCCGCCATGCTGAGTGCCTGCGCGGTGGCCACTTCGAGTGCGCGGTTTATCAAATCGTTCATCGATTCCTGTTGAGCCGTAAGCGGCACGGCATACAAAGCAAAAAATGCTAACAAAGAGCCTGTGAGTTTTTTCATACAGATTTCTATTAGATGTATTACAAATATAATACGGAATATATAATTTCCGCACATCGGGAAGATACAAAAAGAGCTGTAACAGGAATGAAACATCTTTGTCACACGCTGTTAAACGTCCCGTAATTCCATCTTAACAAGTGTTTCGTTACTTTGCCTCAGAATAAAACGAATAAAAAAGGTGAGAAAATTTTTTGAAAAGATTATCGAAGGCGGACTGCGCATCAGCGGTGGTGTAACCAGTTTTGCCATTTTGCTAATCATATTCTTTCTGTTCAAAGAGGCAGGCGGCTTATTTAACGAGCCGACAGTGGAAGATGGATATGTGTTGGCTGTAAACAAAGAAAACCCCGTTGGGAAATTGTCGCCCGAACAGATCATGGACATTTACGACAGCGAAATAGCCAACGGGAACGAACTCGAAAACTTTAACGAAGAGATTCTGGTATTCCGCTTTACCGATCTGAC
>CAMTPG010000285.1 GCA_947074335.1 uncultured Parabacteroides sp. | reverse complement strand
TCGACCAGCGCATGCTCATCGATAAGCGGTCCGCGTCCGGTATTAATCAGAATGGCATCGGGTTTCATCATATCAAACTCCGGTTCGCCGATTAAATGATGTGTTTCAGGCGTGAGTGGCGCATTGAGCGAGATAAAATCGGCCTGCTGCAACAGCTCCTCTTTCGCGACATACGAAACATTCAGCAACACCTCTTCTTCGATGCTTAAGGGATGCCGGTTGTGATAAATTACCTCCATGCCACAAGCCTGAGCGCGCCGGGCCAATGCTTTTCCGATGCGGCCCATACCGATGATGCCCAGTGTTTTTCCGGTGATACCATGTCCCATCATCAGCGTAATATCCACCTTCAGCGAAGCACCGAGCTTGCGCATCTTCCGGTCGCATTCGCTGATACGCCGCGCCACATCCAGCAACAAACCGAGTGCCAGATTGGCCGTAGGCGCCGTAACGGGATCGGGCGTATTGGTTACCGCGATGCCTTTTTCGGCGCAATAAGCCACATCTATATTATTATAACCTACGGCGTAGTTCGAAACAATCTTCAGTCTCGGCGCCCGGTCGATCAGTGCTTTGTCTACCGGAAAGTTAAACATCGAACACAATGCATCATAGTCGGCAATCTGCTCGAGCACCTCTTCGTAGGTAAAATCTCTTCCCGGCGGAAATGTAACATCATATTTTTTCTCCAGTTCGGCGAATCCCTCCCTGAACATATCGTAAGTAACCAGTATTTTTGCCATAGCGATTTGTTATTAAACCGAACAAATATACAAATCAATATCAATATTTCTTTATTTTTGCATACAGATATTAACATGCATCGAAAGATCATTTACAATTTTATACCATGGTTCTGAACTATATCTGGATTGCCTTTTTTCTGATTGCCTTTTTTGTAGCGCTCTGTAAACTGATTGTTTTCGGCGATACCGAGGTTTTTACCAACATCATCAATGCCTCTTTTTCGTCGGCAAAAACGGGATTCGAGATTTCACTCGGACTCACCGGCATTCTGTCGCTCTGGCTCGGCATCATGAAGATCGGTGAAAAGGGCGGCGTGATTCAGAAATTTGCCCGGTTTGCCTCGCCGGTTTTCAGTAAATTGTTTCCCGATATCCCGAAAAATCATCCGGTGACGGGTTCGATCTTTATGAATCTTTCGGCCAATCTGCTCGGACTGGATAATGCGGCAACGCCCATGGGCTTAAAAGCGATGCAACAATTGCAGGAGCTGAATCCCGAAAAAGAGGAGGCCAGCAATCCAATGATTATGTTTCTTTGTATCAATGCCTCCGGACTCACCTTGTTGCCGATTATGATTATGATGTATCGGGCACAAATGGGCGCGGCCAATCCGTCGGATGTATTTTTGCCCATCATGCTGGCTACATTTATCTCTACACTGGTGGCCGTTCTGGCGGTCTGCTTTATGCAGCGTATCAATATATTTCAGCGTAATCTGTTGTTATTCTTCGGTGGAATGGCTCTTTTTATAGGTGGTTTAGTCTGGCTTTTCAATTCGCTCGAAGAGGAAGCTGTATCGCTTTATTCCACACTTTTTGCCAATACACTGCTGTTTACCATCATCTGCGGATTTATCTACAGCGGCATACGCCGGAAGATTAATGTATACGATGCCTTTATCGAAGGCGCCAAAGAGGGATTTAAAACGGCAGTTACCATCATTCCGTATCTGATTGCCATTTTAGTGGGAATTGCCATTCTGCGTGCTTCGGGTGCCATGGATTTTATCATCGACGGCATCCGGTATATGGTGGCTGGTCTGGGCTTCGATACACAGTTTGTGGAAGGTTTGCCCACGATGCTGATGAAACCGCTGAGTGGCAGCGGCGCCCGCGGATTGATGCTTGATACGATGCAGACGTATGGTGCCGACTCGTTTGTGGGTCGCCTTTCTTCGATTGTACAGGGTTCGAGCGATACCACCTTTTATGTGGTGGCGCTTTATTACGGAAGTATCAGTGTGCGAAACACACGATACACGGTTTCCTGTTCGCTGCTGGCCGATTTGGCCGGAGCGATTGCAGCAGTTTTCCTGACATATCTGTTTTTCGCCTGATAAATTTGTATCTTTGCAGGATCAACTGTAAATCAAATTCATCATGGCTATAGCATTTTATGCGGAAGATATCGAACTGCCGCAACTCGATCAGGAGGCTGTAAGCGGTTGGATCCGCGAAGTGGCTACATTATATCAGAAAAAAACGGGCGATATCAGTTATATTTTCTGTTCGGATGAAAAGATTCTGGAGGTGAACCGTCAATATCTGCAACACGATTATTATACCGATATCATTACTTTCGATTATACCGGAGGCAACAAAATTTCGGGTGATCTCTTTATCAGTCTCGATACGGTGCGCACCAATGCCGAACAGTTCGGCGCTACTTACCGCGAAGAATTATTTCGTACCATTATTCACGGCATCCTGCATTTGTGCGGTATCAACGATAAAGGTCCGGGCGAACGCGAGATCATGGAAGAGAACGAAAACAGGGCGTTGGCGCTCCGGCCCGACAGTTGCCGCTAATTTTTTTGCCCCAAAACAGGGCTTATCGCCAGATCAGGTAACTGTCGATGTGGTGAATAAATTCGCTGTCGTCGGGGGCAATCACAAAATTGCCGTGATGCCGGGTGGTAATTAAAATCCAATTGTTACGGCGGCGTGCAAAAATACGAATATTGCCGAGCGAGGGCGAATGAAAATAGCCCACACTGCCAAAAAGCATGCTGATCCCGAAAGTGCGGATCATACCTTGCCCGTCTTCTTTTCTCATCTCACGCACCGAGATAATTTCGCACAGCGGGATCTCTGTCTTCTGTAAATAGGAATAGACGGTGATGCGCTCTTTATCCAGCTCAAAACTATCAGGCATGTATCCGCGCGAAAAGCCGCAGATCAGAATATTGAAAAAAAACATGCTTAACAGAAAATAAAAGTTGTGAGTGTAGATCAACGCGAAGTTGACCCCAAACAGCAGAAAGAGGATGACAAGTGTAGACATTCTTGTTCCCCGGTCCATCGTAGATAAAGAGACAATTGGTTCCATAATAGTGGAATTGAGCGTTGTACGTTTTTACAAATCTATATAAAATATTTCATTATTTCACAACAGAGAGGCATAAAAATCGGAGGATGCCAGTTTATTTCAACAGGTTAGCCCTGATGCTGCGCAGGCAGAGACAGAATCACTATATACCCTGGGTTATTTCAATGTATTCTATCGAAACGCTACTGACGACCGATAAGAGAGCACTTGGTGCTGCTCATACACATTGTTCCTTAAATTATGTAGCTAAGATTCGGAGCAAATGATTCGGATTCTAATTTAAAAAGTTATTGGGATCAGGCAGGGATTATCGGATGAATTGCTTATTCCTACATTTTTTATTTTTGTTTTAATTAATCAATCACAGATATTTACAATTTGACTTGTGCATGCTTTGTTTTTATTAAATTCAAAATGTGTAGAATCACATTGAATAAAAACTTCATCATTTTTGTCAAAATCGAAATCTTTTGCTGCTTCCATATTAACTTTGTTTTGTTCTAATATTCCCATACTTCTTTTTTGTTTTGTTGTGCAAACGCCTTTAGTATCAATATTAATGATTCCAGCTTCACAATGACATCCAAAATTATGTTCACAATTACATGTAGTACATTTAAGTCCTTTCATATTAATTTC
>CAMTPG010000284.1 GCA_947074335.1 uncultured Parabacteroides sp. | reverse complement strand
GAACAGTGCTTCGGGTGTGGTTATTTCGTGCGCATCCTGCGGGATATACTGAAAAGGCATTAAATTACCGTGCATATCGGGACTCACCGCCGGACAGATCAAATCGGTGCAGGCCTGCATACTGGCGTCGGAGATGCGGCCGCGGTTGTAGAAATTGCCGCGCACATACGAGCTGACCACAAACTCGTACTGAGCCTGCAGCAGCATCGGGACCAGACAAAGTAATGTAAGCAACAGTTTCTGCATAGATAGATCATTCTTCGTGAAACAGGTTTGTAAAAATTGTTCTTATAATAACCAATACTCCGACAGATTGTTTTTTACAACAGCCGTGAACAACCGAAATGTTTAATTTTTATATAATTATTTGTTATAACCCCCTTTAAATGCTGCACATTACCGAAAATTTGATTTACTTTGCACACTTAATTGAAAAGAAATTATAATTTACTGCATAATTATGGCACAGGAAGATGTATTTAAGAAAATAGTTTCGCACTGTAAAGAGTATGGTTTTGTATTCCCTTCGTCCGAGATTTACGACGGATTAGGCGCAGTGTACGATTATGGACAATATGGTGTTGAGCTGAAAAATAATATCAAAAAATACTGGTGGGACAGCATGACGCTGCTGCATGAAAATGTAGTGGGCATCGATTCTGCTATTTTTATGCACCCTACAATCTGGAAAGCTTCCGGCCACGTGGATGCGTTCAATGATCCGTTGATCGACAATAAAGATTCGAAAAAACGCTACCGTGCCGATGTACTGGTAGAAGATCATCTGGCTAAGATTGAAGATAAAATCAATAAAGAGGTAGCCAAAGCTGCCAAGAAATTCGGCGAATCGTTCGACGAGGCTAAGTTCCGCGAAACTAATCCGCGCGTACTCGAAAACAAAGCCAAATGGGAAGATATTCATACCCGTTTTGCCAACGCCATGAATGATTCGAATTTCGAAGCCCTGCGCGATTTGATTCTGGATTGCGAGATTGTTTGTCCGATCTCGGGTTCACGCAACTGGACCGATGTACGTCAGTTCAACCTGATGTTCTCTACCGATATGGGCTCTACAGCCGAAGGGGCTACAAAAATCTATCTGCGTCCGGAAACGGCTCAGGGTATTTTTGTAAACTTCCTGAATGTACAGAAAACCGGTCGTATGAAGATTCCTTTCGGTATCGCACAGATCGGTAAAGCCTTCCGCAACGAAATTGTAGCCCGTCAGTTTATCTTCCGCATGCGCGAGTTCGAACAGATGGAGATGCAATTTTTTGTACGTCCGGGCGAAGAGATGGAATGGTTTAAACAATGGAAAGAAACCCGTCTGAAATGGCACAAAGCCATGGGATTGGGCGATGCGAAATACCGCTACCACGATCACGAAAAGCTGGCGCATTATGCCAATGCCGCTACCGATATCGAATTTGAAATGCCGTTTGGCTTCAAAGAGGTGGAAGGTATTCACAGCCGTACCGACTTCGATTTAAGTCAGCACGAAAAATTCTCGGGCAAAAAAATACAGTATTTCGATCCCGAACTCAATAAAAGCTATACACCGTACGTTATTGAAACATCGATCGGTGTAGATCGTATGTTCCTGAGTATCATTTCAGGTTCGTATTGCGAAGAAAAACTGGAAAACGGCGAAACACGTGTAGTATTGAAACTGCCTGTGGCACTGGCTCCGATCAAACTGGCTGTATTGCCGCTGGTGAAGAAAGACGGTCTGCCCGAAAAAGCGGAAGAGATTGTGAATATGCTTCGTTTCGATTTCCGTTGTCAGTACGATGAAAAAGATTCGATCGGAAAACGCTACCGTCGTCAGGATGCAATCGGTACGCCTTATTGTATCACAATCGACCATGATACACTGAAAGACAACTGTGTAACCATCCGTTTCCGCGATACCATGGAACAAGAACGTGTAAGCATCGATAAACTTCATGATATCATTACCGAAAAGGTAAGCATGAAGAATTTATTAAAAAAGATAATGGAATAAGAGCATGAAAAAATACCTGCAGTTTGCATTCGTTGTGTTTTGTGTGTTATGTGTTACTTCTTGTGGCGATTCGTCTGATGAAGAGGATATCGAAACCGAGTTGTATAAAATCGAACAGGAAAATGCTTTTTTGGCTGTCGGCCAGGAAGAGGGTTACGAAAAGTGGTACTCTGAAGCCAACGACGGTTTTGTATTTGCCAAACAGCTGGTAAAAGGCGATGGCGAACAAATCTACTTCAACAGCTGGGTGTCGGTTTACTACAAAGGTACGCTGACCGACGGCACTGTTTTCGATCAGCGCGAAATGCTGGACGGTGTGCCCTTTAAATGCGCCGTAAGTTCTTCGTATGCCAGCACCACAGCCGGTTATTACTCGGTAATTCTGGGCTGGACAGTTGCCCTGCAAAACATGGTTGCCGGCGATAAATACGAAGTATGGATCCCGCAACAACTGGGTTATGGCAGCTCTACATCAAGCTCTTCGATTCCGGCCTATTCTACCCTGATCTTCGAAATCGAAGTGGTATCGGTGGATCAGCAGGCGGTTGGTTCGTGATAAAGAATAAACTAAACAGTCATATATTAAAAAGGACTTTTCTGATTTGATCGGGAAAGTCCTTTTTTGTTTGCGGCATCCGTTAAATTAAAATCTTTCATAAATCTCTTTATTATTACGATCTGACGTCATATTTCATTGAAATAAGAACTTCATAAATACGAAATGACAATGCAATTATAGAAATAGATATTTGCATTCGAATTTTAAATTTATTTAATTTTTACCAATGAAAATGAATCACAACAAGTATTTTACAAGCGTCTTATCCACGCTTGTTCTTGGTTCTATTGGCATATTACCTTTACAAGCCAATCATTTAAACTGGATAACGCCTGTTATCATTACTAATATTCAAAATCAAACTTATCAAATTAGTGGCGTTGTTTTGGATAATTATGGCGATCCGATCATAGGAGCAAATGTAGTAGAAAAAGGAACCACGAATGGAACAATGACAAATGTTGACGGTCGCTTTTCTCTTATTTTAAAAAATGATCAATCCAAAATTCTTATTTCATATATTGGATACGATTCAAAAGAGATCAAACCTCAATTCAATGGATTAATGACAATTACACTTGCCGAAGATCTTCAAAAAATCGACGAAGTGGTTGTAGTAGGTTATGGTACCCAGAAAAAGGTAAACCTAACCGGAGCCGTGGATCAGGTAACCAGCGAAGTTTTCGAAAATCGTTCTTTATCGAATGTATCGCAGGCGTTGCAAGGCACGATTCCCAACCTGAACATCACACTCGATGATGGTAAACCCACTCGCTCGGCAGCTTATAATGTGAGAGGAACCACTTCGATCGGACAGGGCGGTAGCGCATTGATACTGATTGACGGCGTGGAAGGAGATCCGGCATTACTGAATCCCAGCGATATCGCCAGTGTCTCTGTTCTGAAAGACGCTGCTTCGGCAGCTATCTATGGAGCAAGAGGTTCATTTGGTGTAGTATTGATCACAACTAAAAATCCCCAGAAAGGGAAAGTAACCATTAATTATACCGGTAATTTCTCTTTTCAGAAGCCGACGGCTGTTCCCGATGTAGTTTCGGATGGTTTGGTTTATGCCGAACATTTCCGTGAAGCTTATAATGCCTGGAACAATTATTCTTCTTTACCCAGCAAAATCAATAAGACGCAAAAATATTCGGATGCCTGGCTCGAGCGGTTCC
>CAMTPG010000283.1 GCA_947074335.1 uncultured Parabacteroides sp. | reverse complement strand
ATCATTTGCCAACAATAAACATAAAAAAGTAAACCTGTCGGTCAATCTGGCACCGCTTTCTTATCAGTTTATGTACAGCATCGATAAAAACATTGATCTGGGCCGTCACGGTTTCGAAAAAAATCCGGAGACCGACGAATACAAATGGAAACTCAGTCAGGTGGGTTCTACCATAAATGCAACCATGACATTCCAATTCAATCGAAATGTAAGCTGGTACTCACGTTTATATTATTTCACCAGCTACGATCGCATTCTGGGTGAATTCGAAAATCGCCTGACTATGGCTATCAGTCGCTTCTTTTCAACCAATATTTCAGTCAACCTGCGTTATGATGACGCCGTAACTAAAAAAGAGGATTTCGACACCTATCTGCAGATTAACGAATTGTTAAGCTTCGGGTTCAATTATAAATGGTAAATGCTGATCTGTCTTTTTATGTAAATAAACCGGGCAAATCTTAAGGTATATTCCAAATAATTGGTATTTTTGCCCCTGTTTTGCAAAGTCAGGATTACAATCATGAAGGATACAATTCAGCATAACGGGAAAGTTGAACAGATAACAGATGATATTGTTTATGTACGAATCATTCAGCAATCAGCCTGCTCCGGATGTCACGCCAAAAATATGTGCGGGGCTTCCGAAAGCAAAGAAAAGATTATTGAAATACCCGATCGTTCAGGCAATTATACAATTAACGAAAATGTATTAATCTGCGGAAAAAGTTCGCTCGGGCTGCAGGCAGTCTTGCTGGCATTTGTAATTCCGGTGCTTTTAGTGCTTTTTATCATCATTTTGGGACATGCTTTAAATTGGGACGAAGGCCTTAGTGCTTTGGCCGGGATTTTATTTTTAGTTCCTTATTATAGTATCTTATATGCAATGCGAGATAAATTAAAGAAACGTTTTACATTCACCTTGAAAAAATTAAATTGAAAAACATATCATGATTTTAATTGCCGTAATATCATTAGGTGCGATTGGGGTTATAGCTGCAGTACTGCTCTATGCGGCCTCTAAAAAATTTGAAGTGTACGAAGATCCCCGGATTGCTCAGGTACAGGATGTTTTGCCTGCAGCCAATTGCGGCGGATGCGGATTTCCGGGTTGTGCCGGATTTGCGGCGGCTTGCGTAAAGGCTGATTCGCTCGACGGATTATTATGCCCGGTAGGCGGAAGTGCCGTAATGGGTCAGGTAGCTTCTATTCTGGGACTCGAAGCTTCGGCTGCCGATCCGATGGTGGCTGTAGTGCGTTGTAACGGAACCTGTCAGGCCCGACCGCGTACCAACCAATACGATGGTGTAAAAAGCTGTGCGATTGCCTCCTCACTTTATGGTGGCGAAACGGGTTGTTCGTTTGGCTGTCTGGGCCATGGCGATTGTGAAGTGGCCTGTCCTTTCGATGCGATTCATGTAAATCCCGAAACCGGACTTCCCGAAGTTATCGAAGAAAAGTGTACCGCTTGTGGTGCCTGTGTAAAAGCTTGTCCGAAAATGATTATCGAGCTGCGCAAGAAGGGGCCGAAATCGCGTCGTATCTTTGTAAGTTGTATCAATAAAGATAAAGGCGGTGTAGCTAAGAAGGCTTGTGCCAATGCCTGTATCGGTTGTGGAAAGTGCTTCAAAGAATGTGCATTCGAGGCTATAACGATTGTAAATAATCTGGCTTATATTGATTATACAAAATGCCGTTTGTGCCGTAAATGTGTGGCTGTATGCCCCACAGGCGCTATTCACGAACTGAATTTCCCGCCGCGTAAAGAGGCAGCTCCCAAACCTGAAGGGGCACCGAAGGCTGCACCGGCTGCAAAAGCTGCTGCAGAAAAACCGGTAGCGAAACCCGCTGCAGAAGCGAAACAGGAGGCTCAACCGGCTGCAGCACCTAAAGTTAAAGCGGCTCCGGCTCCCGAAACCAAATCTGTAGCCGAAGTGAAAACTGAGGCACAGACTGCTCCGGCCGCTAAACCCGAAGTGCAAACTGTCCCGGCAGCTGAAGTTAAACCGGAAGCAGAGGCAGCTCCGACTACGGAGACCAAACCGGCAGCAGCTACGGAAGAGAAAACAAATACAGAAGAAACAAATCAAAAATAAAATCTAATAGTATGTTAAGGACATTTCGAATCGGTGGTATTCATCCTCCCGAAAATAAATTGTCTGCAGGCAAAAAGATTACTGCACTGGCAGCACCTAAGCAGGTGATGATTCCGCTCAGTCAGCACATCGGCGCGCCGGCACAGGCTATTGTAAAGAAAGGCGATGTTGTAAAAGCCGGCACACTGATTGCCAAAGCAGGCGGTTTCGTCTCTGCCAATATCCATGCATCAGTATCCGGAACCGTAAATAAAATCGACAATATCCTGGATGCCAGTGGTTACAAACGACCGGCAATCTTTATCGATGTAGCCGGCGATGAATGGGAAGAATCCATCGATCGTTCTGAAACGCTGATCAAAGCATGTACGCTCACCTCGAAAGAGATTGTAGATAAAATAGCAGCTGCCGGGATAGTGGGTCTGGGCGGTGCCACATTTCCCACACAGGTAAAACTTTCGCCTCCTCCGGGAAGTAAGGCCGAAGTTGTAATTATCAATGCAGTGGAATGTGAACCCTATCTGACTTCCGACCACGAACTGATGCTCGAAAAGGGCGAAGAGATTCTGGTTGGTGTTACTTTGTTGATGAAAGCGGTGAATGTAACAAAAGCGGTAATCGGTATCGAAAACAATAAACCCGATGCAATCAAACATCTACAGACACTGGCAGCCGGTTATGCCGGTATCGAGATCATGCCGCTTAAAGTGCAGTATCCGCAGGGTGGCGAAAAGCAGCTCATCGATGCCGTGATTCGTCAGCAGGTAAAAAGCGGTGCACTGCCTATTTCGGCCGGTGCCGTGGTACAGAATGTGGGAACAGCTTTTGCCGTTTACGAAGCGGTGCAGAAAAATAAACCCCTGTTTGAACGTGTAGTTACGGTGACCGGTAAAGCAGTTGCCAGTCCGTCGAACTTCAAAGTACGCGTAGGTACACCGATTCAGCAGCTGATTGATGCGGCCGGCGGACTACCTGAAAACACCGGAAAAATTATCGGCGGCGGTCCGATGATGGGTAAAGCACTGGTTAGTGCCGAAGTGCCTGTCACCAAAGGAAGCTCGGGCGTATTACTGCTTACACGAGAGGAATCTGTACGAAAACCTTCGCACGACTGTATCCGTTGTGCCAAATGTGTACATGTTTGTCCGATGGGATTAAATCCTGCCTATTTAATGAAATACACAGCATATCAGGAATGGGATGCAGCCGAAGCAAACTGGATTCAGGATTGCATCGAATGCGGTTCGTGTAGTTATACCTGTCCGGCAAACCGTCCGCTGTTAGATCAGATTCGTCTGGGTAAAGGCAAAGTAATGGGAATCATTCGTGCACGAAAGTCATAAAACAAGAGCAAACATGGAAAATAAATTATATGTATCACCTTCGCCGCACATACACAGTGGCGACAGCATAAGCAAAAACATGTACGGTGTGCTGATTGCCCTTATTCCGGCTTTCCTGGTTTCACTGTATTTCTTCGGACTCGGCGCACTGATTGTAACAGTTGTATCTGTTTTCTTTTGTGTACTGTTCGAATATCTGATTCAGAAGTTTCTGATGAAAAAACAGCCGACTATCTATGACGGATCGGCTATACTGACCGGCGTATTGCTGGCCTTCAACCTGCCTTCGAACCTGCCGATATGGATTATTGCCATCGG
>CAMTPG010000282.1 GCA_947074335.1 uncultured Parabacteroides sp. | reverse complement strand
GAGGCATTATACCAATCGGCACTTTCAGGCACATCGGTTTGTTCGCCCCAGGTCTGGGGAGACGATGGCGGTAAATCGCAATAAAAATCATAGAAACTGAGGCAGGTACCGCCAATCAGACTCAGATAACGCGTACCCGAAGCATACGAGACCATCGAAAATGCCGGTATCGGCGTAAATCCGGCAATACGATCCGGGCCGTGTTGTTTGATGGTGTAAATATTGGCTGCCGCAATAATCTCGAGCGCTTCGTCCCAGGAAAGGCGCATAAAACCGCCTAATCCGCGCTGTTTCTTATAAGCAGCCGACTGACCGGCATTATTCATGACCTGCGCCCAGGCATCTACCGGCGTTGCCGTCTGTTTGCGGGCTTCGCGATATGCTTTTAATAATTCGTACCGGATCATGGGATGTTTTACACGACCCGAATTATAGAGATACCAGGAATAACTGGCACCGCGCGGACAACCACGCGGTTCATGATTGGGTACGCCTGGATGATTGCGCGGATAATCCGTTTGCTGTAACTCCCAGGTTACAACACCCTTCTTTACAAAAATCTTCCACGAACAAGAGCCGGTGCAATTCACTCCATGTGTAGAACGAACCTCTTTATCATGTTGCCACCGATAACGATAGAAATTCTCCGAAGTTCTTTGTTGCTGATCTTTTTTGTGCACAGTCTCTCCTGTTTCCTGCTCAATAAAGTAACGCGATTTTGTAAAGACAGATTTCATATTGGTTATTTTCAGTATATTGTTTTCGTGCTTTTAACTGCTAATGCTATTGCCCGGCACTTCTTATCTTTGTTCCCTGTTCGGGTTTCATACAAAACCACAAAATCAGTATACAAATCAGAGCCAGAATCAGGAAGACTTCAAATCCCCAGGCATAACCCTCTTTACCCATTTTTGCGGCAATAGCTCCCATTACCGGCGGAATGGCAAAACCACCAAAAGCACCAATGCCGCCAATCCAGCCTGATGCTCCGCCCACAGCTTTGGGTATATAATAAGGTACCATTTTAAAGACTGCGGTATTATTAATGCCCATGGCAAAAGAGATTATAATGGTAAAACACATAGAAAGACCAAATGTTCGGCTAAAGCCCATGCCAATTGCACCCACACCCAATAAAATCATGGCTATAAAACAAAGACGGCGACCGCCTATTTTATCGGCCAGAGTTCCGGTACTGGCCCGGACCAATGCTGAAAACATAGAAAAGCAGGCTGTCAGCACACCGGCTTCTATATCTCCAATTCCATAAAATTCGCGCCAGAAACTGGGATACCATACGGTAAGCGCCAGAAAACCGCCGAATGAAGCAAAATACAATAAAGTAAGAATCCAGGTACCCGGAATTTTAGCCGACTCGCGTAAACTTTTCATAATCGAGCCGGTAGGATAAAGCTCCTGTCCCAGTTTCAGGGCTTCAGCTTTACTTTCATCAACCGACAAGCCGGCTTTACGAAACTGAAAGAAAGGAGCATTGCGCCCGATGATAAAATACAAGACAGTTCCGATAATCAGAAAGATCGTCCAGCCAATATACGCTTTACCCAAACCAATGCCTGCTATAGCAATGGGAAGAAGCAAAGCAAATAAACCCGGAGCCAGCGTACCTACACCTCCGTACATGCCGGTGGCATAACCCTGCCGTTTTTGAGAGAACCAATAGGAAGCCTGACTGATCCCGACAGAAAAAGTGGCCACACCGCAACCTGCCAGTAATCCGAAAAGCAGAACCAGCGGGAACATACCATCCATATGATCCGGATAATGTGAATTGACCAGCCACATTAGACCGGCAACTCCTATGATTGAGAGAATCATTAAAATACAAAAAGGTTTTTTACCACCGGTTGTATCAACCCAGGCCCCGAAAGGAATGCGTAATAAAGATCCGGAAAGAGAAGGTATAGCTACCAAAATACCAATGGTTGTCGGATCAAGGTTCATTACAGCTCCGAATTTATGTGCTGTTGGCCCGAACAGTGAAACAGAAGCCATTCCGAAAAAAAAGCCAATTGTGGCAGCCCATAAACCTAAAGCACTGTTTCCGCTGATTTTAATTTTTCCCATACATTTAAAACTAAGTTTTTTGTTATTAATAGAACTTCGTTTTCTTATAAATTGTTTATAATTATTGAAATTTCGAAGATCTAAAAATGACAAAACGATTTCAATTAAAATTACTATTAAATTAACTATTTTTAGAAATTCTAAAAAAGCAGCGCAAAGGTAAGTATTCTAAAAAAAAGAATATTATATTTCGACATTAGTTTTGATTAATCTATCGCTTAAAAGCAGGGAGAAACAGGTTTATGACGGGATTTAGATCCCTTTGCAAAGAAAATCAAATTCCCTTGCAAAGGGATATATTGTGCTTTGCAAGGGAATTCATGAGTTCTGAGTATCTGTTATAATCACCTTAAAAACAGAACAGATGATTATTGTCTTTTCTCTCCGAAATCAGTTTGTTGCTGTTCTATTTCTTTGAGTTTTTGGGCATTTTGTGCTTTCCGGATTTTTTCGGTTTCCCGATCGAATGCCGAAGTTGATTTTGATGCAGATTCAACATGATCCGGAATCAGCGAGGCCTCTGTTTCACTATAAATCAGCGCTTGTGCGGCCGGAACCGATTCGAATTCGAGTTCGGCAGAAGTGGGCATCTGCGAACCATCAAACAGAACCTGAGCCGTAACTTTAATTTTACCGGGATTCAGTGTAGATTGTACTACAATCGGTGCTGTTCCCCAGCGTACCGGAACCGGATTGCCCTGAATGGATTCGTCTCCCGCTATTCGTCCCTCACCTTCAATATCAAAGCGAATGGTATAATTATTGAGTCGTTTGATGTTTCCGTTTTTATCGGCAACACCCGCCACCACTGTAACCAGATCCGAACCATCGGCCTTTAAATCAACTGCATCATTATCGAGCCAGAAAACCAGTTTTTCGGGACGGCGCGAAGGTGATACTTTATGTGTAGCCACCACTTTGCCGTCAATCAAACCTTCGGCCAGCAAATATACATCCTCCTGACGACGATCGCGCGAAAGTGCTTTATCAGTCATAAAATCATAGAAATCGGGAAAGACAATGATTGGCGACGGCATACCCTCGCGGTTTTTATCTTTGGTATAACTCCGTGTTTCGCCGGCTTTATTGAATGTAAGACGAACTTCGTCGCAATTGGAATAAACCGACACATCTTTACCCGAGAAGGGTGTCATTTCGTGTGCAATATAAACCATCGGACCGGCACCGTAACGACTCGCCTCTTCATCAGCAGGACGCTGGGCCATAAACAGATAATATGAATATTTAGGCTGACGGAAAACATCCATAATGCCACCATAAAAAGGATCGGGATGATAACCGCGCTGATGATCGAACGAATGCCATAAACAGCCACCCACATGCTGTGGTGATTGTTGATACAATACATCAAAATTAGTCACCGTATAATCAGGGTGTGCATAATGATTGGCCTGGATTCGCATGGGTTCTTCGCCCCAGTTTCGGGCCACCCGACTGGGCGAATTGTGCGAATTCCAATCATCTACATTGTCACCCCACTCACGTGTAAAATAGGTAATTGCAGGATCGTACGGTTCTTTTTGTGCATCTTCCATTGTGCCCGGATGAGCAAAATGAACCGGGAAATGCTCGTGTCCGCGTGCTTCGCTGTCGCTGCTGCTGTAACAATAAGGATAAGGATATTCGGCATCCACAATGTCGCGTGTCTTTTT
>CAMTPG010000281.1 GCA_947074335.1 uncultured Parabacteroides sp. | reverse complement strand
CCCGGTTGTTATCGCCAACCTGTGCACGTAATAAACCACGGTTAAAACGGGCAATCAGGTTCTGACTGTCCATGCTTACCACCTGATCATAATCGGCCATAGCGCCGCGCAGATCATTCAGCTGATATTTAACCAGACCGCGATTGATATAATAACCGCTTTCGCGCGTATTGAGATGAATGGCTTCGTTTAAATCAGATAAAGCATCGGTTAACTGATCTGTCTGATAAAGCAAAATGGCACGGTTTCCGTATGCGGGAGCAAAATAGGGATCCATTGCAACAGCCGTATTGTAATCGGCAAGTGCACTGGCGGTATCTCCTTTTTCGATATACATGGCACCACGTGTCAGATAATTTAAAGAATATTTGGGGTAAGCCGCCATCAGTACATCAAATACCTCTTCGGCAGCATCAAAATCTTTTTGCTGAATATTTGCCACGGCCATATTCACCAGCATCTGACGGTCTTCGCCTTTAAACTCGAGTCCTTTTTTGTAATCCGCAATAGCTCCTTCCAGGTTATCCTGACTCTGCCGGGCAATGCCACGGGCATAATAAGCCTGAACCAGAAAAGGATTGCGTTCCAGACATTCTGTACAATCATTTTCGGCACCTTTATAATCGTCGAGGTTAATTTTGGCAACAGCCCTGTAAAAATAGGGTTCGGCCAGCCAGGGTTTCGATTTGATTACCTGATTGAAATATTGTATCGACAATACATAATCTTCAAAGTATAGCGCATTACGCCCGATTGCCAACACACGATCTGTATTGATTTGTGCAAAAAGGGCTAATGAACAACATTGTAGTATTAATAGGAAAAGTATTTTCTTCATCTAAGTTCGTATTCAACATTGAGCGGTTACAAAAATATATAAATAATCCCAAGGATTAAAGTTCAAATATAAAAAAAGCTTTCACACATAAATCTGTGCAAAAGCTTTTTTAATATTTATTTCCGTCAAATAACTATTTAGGTTCTATTTTAACCATCAAAAAGTCTTTCGGAACTCTGTCGCCTGTATTCACATTCACCGCCGTGATCTGACCTTTAATCGGTGCCACAACACGATTATGCATTTTCATAGCTTCATGGATCAATAATAATTGTCCTTCTTCCACATACTCACCTACAGTTACATCCAGTTCAACAATAGTACCGGGCAAATGTGCAACCACGTCACCTTCGTAAGGTTTTACCCAGGGTTTTCTCTCTTCGAACTTTTTATTCAGCAGTGTTTTGTATTTGCGAACTTCCACTACAAAATCAACATATTTATTTTCCTGACTTTTATTTTCCATATTTAAGTCTGTTTATATATTGATTAGAACGGAGGTAATCCGTGTTTTTTAGCCGGACGATATTCTTCTTTCAGGGTAGAGAGCTGCAGGGCATGCAAAATAAATGCTCTGGTTTCTTTCGGCTCAATTACCGAATCCACAAAGCCACGTGAAGCAGCCACATACGGATTGGCAAATTTCTCGATATACTCTTTTACCTTTTCCTGACGCATGGCTTCCTGATCTTCGGCCTCCATAATTTCTTTACGGAAGATGATGTTGGCAGCGCCTTCAGGACCCATTACTGCAATTTCGGCGCTGGGCCATGCAAACATAAAGTCGGCACCCAGATGACGCGAATTCATGGCAATATAACCACCACCATATGCTTTACGCAGAATCACTGTAATTTTAGGTACGGTAGCTTCCGAATAAGCATATAATACTTTCGCTCCGTGGCGGATTACACCGGCATGCTCCTGGTCAATACCCGGCAGATAACCCGGCATATCTTCGAGGGTTACAATCGGAATATTGAACGAATCGCAGAAGCGGATAAAACGAGAGGCTTTATCAGCACTGTCACAATCCAGTACACCAGCCAGCACCATAGGCTGATTGGCTACGAAACCGATTGTTTCACCATTCATACGACCGAAACCGATCACGATATTGGCAGCCCATAATTCCTGTACTTCAAGGAATTCAGAATCATCCACCAGACATTTGATGATATCGCGTACATCATAAGGCTGTTTCGGATCAGCCGGTACAATATTATTGATATTTAATGCCGTGGCAGGCTCTTTCGATTCGAAAGATTTGGCACGCTGCTGATTATTCCAGGGAATAAAGCTTACCAATTGTTTCACCTGTTCGAAACATTCCTGTTCGCTCTTGGCAAAGAAATGCGCATTACCGGTAATTTCTGCGTGTACACGGGCACCACCCAGATCTTCCATTGAAATATCTTCGCCCAGCACTGTTTTAATTACACTCGGACCGGTGATGAACATTTTAGAAATGTTTTCCACCACAAACACGAAGTCGGTCAGAGCCGGCGAATAAACTGCACCACCGGCACAGGGACCCAGAATCAGTGAGATCTGGGGAATAACGCCCGATGCAATTGTATTACGGTAGAAAATTTCGCCATACCCGGCCAAAGCGCCCACGCCTTCCTGAATACGGGCACCGCCTGAATCGTTAATGCCGATAATCGGGCATTTCATCTTCAGGGCATGATCCATAATTTTAGTAATTTTACGTGCATGCTGCAAGCCCAGTGAACCACCGGCTACCGTAAAATCCTGCGCATAAATACATACCGGAGCACCAAAAATGGTTCCTGTACCGGTAACTACGCCATCACCGGGAAAATCTTTTTTATCCATGCCGAAGTCACGACCATCGTGCTTCACAAACATGTCATATTCGTGGAATGAATCCTGATCGAGTAATGATAAAATGCGATCGCGGGCTGTTAGTTTGCCCATAGCGATCTGCTTTTCGATGGCAGCTTCTCCCCCTCCCATCTCTACGACGGCTTTTTTTTCTCTGAGAGCTTGAATGTTTTTACTTAAATCTGTCATAACGAATGTATTAAAAGTGTGTTATTTTCCAACCGCTTTTGTCCGGTACGAACAACGGGCTGATCCTTTTATGATATTATTCAGTTTTCCTTTATTCAATTGACGGCGGATTGCAGATACATTATCAATGAAAACATGACCTTCCAGATGCTCATATTCATGCTGCACCACACGGGCAGCAAAACCGGCAATCTCCTCTTCCACCTCTTTTAAATCCTGATCCAGATATTTGATACGAATCTGTTTGGCACGCGAAACTTTTTCGTGTACACCCGGCAGACTCAGACATCCTTCTTCGAGCGTGATTTCATCTTCACTACTCTCAATAATTTCAGGATTAATCATCACCTTTTTAAATCCCTGACATTCGGGATAATCTTCACCCAGCACATCTGCATCAATTACAAACATCCGAAGCGATAATCCTACCTGTGGTGCAGCCAGTCCCACGCCTTCTGCCTGATACATGGTATCATACATATTTGCAATTAATTGTTTCAACTCGGGATAATCCGAAGGGACTTCTTCTGCTTCTTTTCTCAACACAGGCTGTCCATATAAAAATACAGGTAAAATCATGATTTTATAAATGAAATTTTTTATTTTCTAAATAGGATTGAAGAATGATTACAGCACTTACTTCATCAACCAAACCCTTTTCCTGACGCTTCTTTTTCTTTAATCCTGCATCCAGTATGGCTTTTTGGGCCAACACAGAGGTAAAACGTTCGTCGTAATATTCTATCGGAATCTGTGGAAGCGTGCGTTTAAGATGTTTTACAAAAGCTTCCACATATTGCATATTTTCGGAAGGGGCATTATTAAGCTGTTTGGGCTGTCCGACTACAAAAAGATCAACCGGTTCTTTCTGTGAATAATCAACAAGAAA
>CAMTPG010000280.1 GCA_947074335.1 uncultured Parabacteroides sp. | reverse complement strand
ATTGCCCGTTTTAACCGTGGTTTATTACGTGCACAGGTTGGCGATAACAACCGGGCCATCGAAGATTTTGATGTGGTGCTTCAGCAGGAGCCTGATAACTTTATGGCTTATTATAATCGCGCCCTGCTGCGCTACGAAACCGGCGATTACCGCGGTTCGATACGCGATATGGATGTGGTGCTGAATCAATATCCCAATTTTACTTCCGGCTATTATATGCGATCGGAAGTGAAACGAAAAATGAATGATGAAGCGGGTGCCGACCGCGACTACTGGACTGCTTATAATATGGAGCAGAACCGGGATAAGCAGACAGCCTCTGCCAATACCACGGCTTCAAATGCGGCTTCGAATAATCCGGCCGCCGTAAATGATGAGAATACCCGCGAACAGTCGGATAAGAATATCAATAAATTCAACCGTCTGGTGGTTTATGATAAAGAGGAAGAGCGTAAAAATAAATACAACAGTGATATACGCGGACGTGTACAGGATAAGAATGTACAGGTAAATCTGGAGCCGATGTTTGTACTGACTTATTATGAGAAGGCTGATCCGGTTAAGAAAATTGTATATTACGATAAATCACTCGAAGAATATAACCGGCAGATGCTGTTGAGCCGGAAACTGCTTCTCACCAACGAAGAGGCGCCGCTAAATGAATATCAGGTAGATGCGCATTTTAATTCTATAAATCAGTATTCGGCGCGAATCGAAAAGAATCCGGCCGATGTGACTGCTTTTTTTGCACGCGGAATTGATTTGATGCTGGTGCAGGATTTCTCGGAAGCGATCAAAGATTATACAACGGTTATTTCGCTACAGCCGGAATTTGCCATGGCTTATTTCAATCGTGCCGTTGTGCGATACAAACAGCTTGATTATGATTTGTCGCAGATGAATTCGACGGCAAATGATAATCTTTCGACCATGAGTATGAATTTTAATATCGGCAATAAGCAGGTTGCCGCACCCGCTGCAGGATCTTCTCAAAGTCTGGCTTCAATCAAAGAAGACAAACGGGCATACGAACATGAGTTGATCTCGCGCGATTATGATATGGCAATCAAACTGAATCCCGAATTTGTATATGCCTATTTTAACCGGGGTAATCTGCGTTGTGCCCAGCGAGATTTCCGGGCTGCCATTCTCGATTATAATGAGGCGATTCGGCATGATCCTGATTTTGCCGAAGCTTATTTCAACCGCGGATTAGCTCGTTTATCGCAGGGTGATGCACAACGCGGTATAGCCGATCTGAGTAAAGCGGGTGAACTGGGTATAATAAACGCGTACAATATTATTAAGCGAATGACTTCCAATTAGTCCTTGTCGCTGCGCAGTTTTAGCGATAAATTCCCTTGCAAGGCCGTTTAAATCCCTTTACAAGGCCATTCAAATCCCCTTGCAAGGGAATTTAACCGGAGAATAAACGGGTTATTTTATTAAAAAGGATGCTTTTTCTGCTTAATCGAACTTTTTCACTAAAAGTTCTGATAAACAAAAAAAGAATGCTAAATTTGCATCCTGTTATTTTGATTTATAGAAAATAGAATATGATAAAGATTACATTTCCGGATGGTTCCGTGAAAGAATTTGCAAAAGGAACTACTCCGATGCAGATTGCGGAAAGCATTAGCTCGCGATTGGCTCAGGATGTTCTGGCTGCAAGCGTAAATGGCGAGATCTGGGACTTGATGCGCCCGATCAACGAAGACGCTGCGATCAAATTATTTAAATGGGAAGACGAAGAGGGCAAACATGCTTTCTGGCATTCGAGTGCCCACCTGATGGCGGAAGCGCTGCAGGAATTGTATCCGGGCATTAAGTTCGGTATCGGTCCGGCTATCGAAAGTGGTTTCTATTATGATGTAGATCCGGGCGAAACGGTAATTAAGGAAAGCGATTTCCCGGCTATCGAAGCTAAAATGATGGAACTGGTTGCCCGCAAAGAGGCGATCAAGCGTGAAGATATTACAAAAGAAGATGCGTTGAAGATGTTCGGCGATCGTGGCGAGGTGTACAAAACCGAGCTGATCAGCGAACTCGAAGACGGCACAATTACAACTTATACACAGGGTGCTTTCACCGATTTATGTCGTGGTCCGCACCTGCCCAATACCTCTTATATTAAAGCGGCTAAAGTAATGAGTGTGGCCGGAGCTTACTGGCGTGGCGATGAAAAACGCAAACAGCTGGTACGTCTTTATGGTATCACATTCCCGAAAAAGAAATTACTGGATGAATATTTGGTACTGCTTGAAGAGGCAAAAAAACGCGATCACCGCAAGATTGGTAAAGAGTTGGAATTGTTTACCTTCTCACAGTCGGTAGGTGCCGGTTTGCCGATGTGGCTGCCGCGTGGAACACAACTGCGCCTGAAGCTGGAAGATTTTCTGAAACGCATTCAGAAACGTTACGGTTATCAGCAGGTAATGACTCCGCATATCGGTGCAAAACAATTATATGTTACATCGGGTCACTATGCTAAATACGGTAAAGATTCTTTTCAGCCTATTCATACACCACAGGAAGGTGAAGAATATCTGTTGAAACCGATGAACTGTCCGCATCACTGTGAGATTTTTAAAGCATTTCCGCGTTCATACAAAGATCTGCCTTTGCGTCTGGCTGAATTTGGTACGGTTTATCGTTATGAGCAGAGTGGCGAGTTGCATGGTCTGACCCGTGTACGCGGCTTTACCCAGGATGATGCTCACCTGTTCTGTCGTCCGGATCAGCTCAAAGATGAGTTCCTGAAGGTGATGGATATCGTAATGATTATCTTCAAGTCACTTGATTTCGAGAATTTCGAAGCACAGATCTCTTTGCGCGACAAAGTGAATCGTGAAAAATATATCGGTTCTGATGAAAACTGGGAAAAAGCAGAACAAGCCATTATCGAAGCCTGTGAAGAAAAAGGACTGAATGCGAAAATCGAATATGGTGAAGCTGCATTCTATGGACCGAAACTTGACTTTATGGTGAAGGATGCCATCGGACGTCGCTGGCAGCTGGGAACTATTCAGGTAGATTACAACCTGCCCGAACGTTTCGAACTTGAATATACAGGCGAAGACAATAAAAAACATCGTCCGGTGATGATTCACCGTGCACCGTTCGGCTCCATGGAGCGTTTTGTGGCGGTATTAATTGAGCATACAGGTGGTAAATTCCCCTTATGGCTTACTCCCGATCAGGTATCTATTTTGCCGATCAGCGAGAAGTTTAATGAGTATGCTTATCAGGTAGCCCGCGAACTGGAAGAGGCCGATTTAAGTGTATTAGTGGATGACCGAAATGAGAAGATTGGTCGTAAAATTCGTGATACAGAGCTTAAAAGAGTGCCTTATATGTTAATTGTTGGTGAAAAAGAGGCAGAGAATTGTGAAGTTTCTGTAAGAAAACAGGGTGAAGGTGATAAAGGTTCGATGAAAATCACTACCTTTGCGGAGCTTTTAAAAAGCGAAATTGAGGAACAGTTAAACAGCTGGAAGAAATAATCTTTAAAATATAATTTAATAACGAGGAGAATTAATCTTTTTAATGAAGAGAGAAAATGTAAAAGAACAGTATAGAATTAACGAACGTATTCGTGTTCGTGAAGTTCGTTTGGTAGGTGATGATATTGAACCAGGTGTATACCCCACTGCGCAAGCTTTGAAAATGGCTGAAGATAAAGGTCTTGATCTGGTAGAAATTTCACCAAATGCTGCAGATCGGAAGAGCGTCGTGTAGGGAAAGAGTGTAGGCTATAGTGTAGA
>CAMTPG010000279.1 GCA_947074335.1 uncultured Parabacteroides sp. | reverse complement strand
GCATTCGATACCTCGAAACTGGGCGAGATATTCAAAGAAATTATTCATAGCAGCATCAAGACATCCCACGATATTACGTTTTATAATATGAATATTTCGGGATTCCTTACAGCCCGTTCCTTATACAATATATTTATTGTAATTAAAACATATCTGGATGAATATGGTGATGATCAGCCTGAATATCTTACCCGAATTGTAAAAGATACGTTAGGTATTTCGATTACACAGACTTTGGGATTTAAATAAATAAATTGTGTAAAAAAAGCAGAACAATAAGCTTTCCGTATTTAAAAAAAATACAATAAGTCCCTGTTTTGTATCTTGCTGATATACTGATACATATAAACCATGCGATAAAATCTGCATTTTATCGCAGTGAAATTTTGATTGGATGCTTATGAAATTTTAATTTCACTGCAGTGAAATTTGGTGCGGATGCCGATCTGTTTTTGTCTTTTTTAAAAAAATACAATAAGGTATCGTTTTTTATGCATAGTTTTATGATCAGGGATTTCACATTTTTACATCTGCTCTGATAAACCATTTCCGGCAGGTACTGTTTATTATGAATAGTAATCCATTTAGAAGAAAGGTGTGTTTAAATCTATACCCGTTGAAAAGGAATTACAAAACAATCGGCCGTAAATACGGTGTGCCATTAACTATAAACGTAATGATATGAATTCGACCCTGCTCATAAACAGACTCCTTGAAATAGCCGATCAAACTCTGATACCGCCTTTACTGGCTTCTTTGCCGGGATCGGGACGCATTTCGGCCATTCAGGATTTTTGCGAGATAAAAAATTATAAATTGATCACGGTATATCAGAGTAATTTTCAGGAAGCATTCAATGAATTTAAAAATACAACCGACAGACGATCTGTTCTTTATTTTCATGATATTCCTTCCCTGCTCCAAAACCAGCAGATGATGGTTAATGCTCACATTTCTAATCCGATAGAGTTTTATACCAACTATGGTTTTAATCTGAAATTTTTCACAATTAATCCCAACAATGCGTTGCAGCCAAAAATTAATATGCAAACTGCTCCTATCTTTATTGGCGGTATAGATTTGTTTGTATCGCTGAATATAGCGGGGTTGAATCGGTCTTTGATTAATAAATTTATTATTGTCAATCTGAAATATGAAGACATGGACGAAAATGAAATTATGTCTGATTATATTGATGCCGTAATGAACGGAGAGTTAAAAAATCGCATAAATTCATTTATTACGCCCGGTGCTGAAAATGATGCAATTGATGCCATAAAACTGGAATCTATATTTAAAGAGCTGATCGACAGCAGCATTCGCATATCGCATGATATTGGTTTTCATAATATGATCTTTTCAGGATTTTTATCTCTGCGTTCGTTACACAATATATTTGTTGTAACTAAGCAGTATCTCGATGAATATGGTAATGATCAGCCCGAATTTCTTACACGTCTGATAAAAGATACATTAGGAATAACTATTACGCAAACACTGGGCTTCAAATAGTTTATTCAAGCACCCAGTAGCAGGCATGGTTTTCGGGCGAAACGATTACGAACTTATAAAAACGCGATTTCGCCAGTCGTTTGCGATCAATCGTATACTTCTGTACGCCCGCCAGCGTGCGATGTAATTTAATATAACCATCTTTTTTACCGCGCTTAAACTGATTAGAAGTAGCAGCATAAACGGTAAGTTGCATATGTGGATTATAGGCTTTCCAGCTCAATTCGAAACTATCGGGCGTAGCGTTTACTATCAAATCGCACACATCGGTTTCGCCGATAAACGAAACACCGTCCTGCTCCCATAAAACAGGTTGCGGCACATGAAAATTCATAAACCGGCATACAGACGGAGCAATATCGGTGATGGCCAGCGAAGGTGTTTTGAAATGGCGGTTTACTTTCTGATTGGTGGAAATCCAGGTGGTTCGTTCGCGTTGCGATTGTCCGCCATGGCCATAGCCCGAATCGGTTCGACCATGATCTGTGGTTATTATAACAAACCATTCTTCATCAAAATTAGCTTCGCGATATTGTACGGCTTCCCAGATGCGCATTACCTGATTATCTGCTTTGCGCACATATTCGTCGAAAAATTCGCTGTTGCCGGCAATGTGCGAAGCATCGTCGGTATACCATAAATAAACCCAGCTCATATCGGGTGCATCCTGTCGGATTCCTTCGGCGGCCTCTTTCGAAATGCGCTCATCGATTTCGAAAATATGCAGATCGTCAGGTTGCACCGGATATTGCAGTGTATCAAGATCGTATCCGTCTTTTACATAATCTATTGCAAGATAATTGGTTTCGGGTTTATTCTCGCCCAACAGAACGGTGCGGTTGTCTGTCCAGCTCGAATAAATGGCTGTTGTAACCGGATGGGGCTGCTCTTTGGCAATTCTGAAAAGTGTCCAGTAATTATAGTTGGGTTCCAAATCCGAATTGCCATGCACATTGTGCTTGTTCATCCAGGTTCCGGTTAGCATATTGGTATAACCGATGGCAGAAATGGTGGGCGTTTCGCTGTACGATCCGATTTCGCCGCCGGTGAAAGCGCGCCCGTAAACACCTTTTCGGGCAATGGCATCGATAGCGGGAGTTGAAACGCGTTCAATAACATCGGCCGGAATGCCATCGAGCACAACGAATACTGTTTTGCGTGTTTTAGCCTGCATCGAAACGGTACAAAAAAGCGATATAATAAGGATTTGAAAGAATTTCATATAGATTGTTTTCAGGGTATAGTGAATTTAACATTACATATTTTAAACGTGCAAAAATACAAAAAAACACTTGTCTCATTAAATAATATGCATACTTTTGTTTATTCACGAAAGAGAATTAATGGATTGGTCTGGCATAAAGCGCTTTGAAATATGAAGAAATTAATATTGATTGTAGATCCGCAGATTGATTTTATAAACGGCTCTCTGCCTGTACCGCAGGCAGCAGAGGCGATGGATAAACTGGCGGATTTTCTGACGATTCATAATGGAGATTATTGCTGCAAAGTGGTTACAACCGACTGGCATCCGTGGTTTCACAGCTCTTTTCGCGAAAATGGCGGACCGTGGCCCATGCATTGTGTGCAAAATACAACCGGAGCGGCTATATGGCCGGCGCTGATCAAACCGCTTAACGAAACTGACGGCGAATTCGTTGTACTGCGTAAAGGCGATGCTGTTGCGAAAGAAGAATATTCGATATTCAACAATCCCGCATCTGCCAGTCAACTACATGATTTAATCAAAAAATACGAAATCGATCAGATTGATATCTGCGGACTGGCCGGAGATATTTGCGTATTGAATACGCTGAAATCGGGAATCGATATTTATGGAAAGGACAGATTTCGGGTACTTACCGAATTTTCACCTTCGCTGGATGGCGGTGAAGCATTGACTAAACTGATTAATACGGAATTGGCATGAAACAAATTATTACCCGTTTTACCGACGATGATCTGTATAAATTCACGATGTGTTGTGCCGTGATCGATAATTTTCCGCGTGCCTGTGTAAAATATGCTTTTACAGATCGGTCGGATACCGTTTATCCCGACGGTTTTGCAGCCGCTTTGAATGAGCAGATCCGTATGCTCGAATCGGTGATCATTACGCCGGAAGAAATTGATTTCATGAAGGAAAAATGCAGTTATATTCCGCATTGGTTTTATACCTATCTGAAAGGATTCAGATTTCGGCACGAATGGGTGAAAATCTGGCAGGACGAAACCGGACATCTGCATATTGAATTCGAAGGAAACTGG
>CAMTPG010000278.1 GCA_947074335.1 uncultured Parabacteroides sp. | reverse complement strand
TGGCCAGAATGGTCTGATCGTCGTCTGCATCGTGCGGATTAGCTGCAGGTGTTGCCGTATCGGTCAGAAGAATGGTTTCATCATTTCCCGAAGCTGCCGATTGCGCTGCTACAGCCTGACCGGCAGTTGCAGCTTGTCGGGCACTTTTCGTTTTGCCCTTTGTCGCTTTTTGTCCTGTAGATGTTTTTTTGCCTGTTATCTCCGTTTGTTGCACGGATTTTGAGGTTCCCGCAGCAACATCTGCTCTGTTGTCAGCCGCCGGCTGCGGCAACGCCTCCATCATCTCCGAAACCGATTGATAACGCGCCTCGGGGAGCACCTCCATCGCTTTCAGGATGACCGCTTCTACTGCCGGAGAAATGGATTTATTCCATTCGGAAGGCGGCAAAAGCGGACGGGCAGCCCGCAAAATAGATTCGGTGGGCACATGGTTCGTGAGCAGATTATATAAAGTAGCACCCAATGCATACACATCGGGACAGGGTGAGAAATTCTGAATTTGCTCGGTATCATATTGTTCAATCGAAGCAAAACCCTTCGAAAGTGTTAGCAGCACCGTACTGGTTTCCTGCTCGATGCTATCATACCGCCTGCTTACACCGAAATCAATCAGTCGTGCATTGTCTTTATCGTCAATCAGGATATTGCTTGGTTTCATATCCAGATGCAATATATTTTTCTGATGAACAAAAATGAGCGCTTCGCCAATCTGATGAATATATTTCAAAGCTGCCGCTTCAGGTAACGGCCCCGAAGTATCCAGTCGGTGTTTCAACGAATGGCCGTCGATGTATTCCATGATGATGTAGGCGGTTCCGTTTTCCTCGAAAACCTCCAATACATTGACAATATGCGGGTGATGTACATCCGAAAGGATTTTAGCCTCTTTAATCAGTTTTTCCCTGAATTTATTGAACAGGATACGTCCGCTTTCCGAATGAACTTTCACAACGGGATCGTGATCGTCGCGGTAGCAATAATCCTTAAAATAAAACTCCTTAATACAAATGGGGATTTCTGTTTTTATGGTGCCCAGCGCACCCTTCAGCTCTGTATGCCAAATGCCTTTGTAAGTAATGCCGAAACCGCCCTGACCGATAATCCGGGAAATTTGGTATTTACCATGTTGTAGCAGAGATCCATCTGGCAATTTCATATCATTAGAGCTATTGAATAATTTGCCAAATTTACATTATTTATACAAAAGAATAAAGCAATGAGAGGATATTTTGTTTCAAATTCGGTGATTCAGTCACCTGCTGAACAGGAATGATATAAAAAGAGTAATTATCCCGACTCCCCGAATGACAAACCGAGACAATTTCGTTCTTTATATCTTCGGCACACGAATGTGCAGCAAAGATTTTCGCTAATTGCTTATCTGTTAATTGCTCCAGCACGCCATCCGAACACATAAACAGATAATCGCCGCTTTCCAGATCGCGAATACGGGCAATATCCGGCTCGGCCGGGCGATCTGAACGCTGGATTGCTTTTAATATCACATGTTTCTGCGGGTGATGTTGAGCCTCTTCGGGTGTTATTTTACCGAGTTTAATCCAGGAATTCAGCAGCGAATGATCTTCGGTTCTGAACAGTATTTCGCCTTTGCGTATATGATAAATCCGGGTATCGCCGATGTGTGCCAGCGTAATGCCGTTGCTCCCGATATAAACCATGGTAAAAGTTGTAGCCATGCCTGTGGATTCGGGATGCTGCTTTACATAATCGTCGAAACGAATCTCTGTGTACTGAATAGCTTTTTGGATAAAAACATCGGTCGGATTGCCGGAAAGAAAGGTAGTAAAGTAATTATTGAAGGCTTCGCAGGCCAGCGAACTGGCTATTTCGCCTTTCTCGGCGCCTCCCACACCATCACAAACGAGAAAAAGAGATTGCTGTGAATCAAGCGTTTCCGGCTGGGGGAAGATTGTATCTTCGTTATTAAGCCGGCCACCTGTTTCACTGACTGCACAAGGTTTACCGATTGTGATATTCATACGTTCAGATATTAAGCATTAAAACGAATCAGGGTATGACCAATCACGATCTCGTCCCCGTCCTGCAATACCACAACTTCCTGTTTGTCGAGGTATTTATTATTAAATAACGTATTATTCTTGCTGTTATTGTCTGAAAGGTAATGTTTATAATAACCTTTTGCATCTTTTTTTACTTCGATCAGGATATGCGCGCGACTCATGGAACGATCGGTTGTCTGAATGCCCGAAGTCGATGTTTCGGCATTGGATTTGCGACCGATAATCTGACTGCCCTCATATAAAAGAATCTCCTGTTGCGGGGTATCCGGATTTTCGTGTATCAGCAGGCTGCCCAATACTTCGCGACCGGGCTGCACCAAAACCGTCTCCGATTCTTCTGTTGCCTGACAGGCATGAATCAGCGAAACCGGTATTTGAGCCTTACATTTCGGACATTTAAAGGAGGTAAGATGTGCCGGAATTTTTGTTTCATCAATCTTTAATCCGACAGCACAGTGAGGACATTTTATCGGAATCATAAAATAAACGAGATATCCGAATCATCCATATCCACAGAAAAAGAATCCATCACATCCAGATCCGATAGCATAATCGTATCGTCGGCCAGGGTAATAAAATCGGCATCGGTTTGTGCCTCGTCGAGCATCACAAAGGTATCCATGTCCTGATCGTTATCTACTTCTACCACGATAGCATCTGATAGTTGATCCTGATCCGGATCGAGTGTTACAAAAGTATATTCTTCTTCCCGCATATAATATTTTTATTTTAGTCTAAACAAAAGTAAGCATTGCCGGGAAAAACAATCTGTTTTTTAATTGCTATTAATCAAACAATTGGAATTAATGTACCAAATGGCGGGTTTCGTTAACCAAAGCTCATTTGCGTACCCAGTTAGCTTTGCAGGATGAGACGGGACATTGTTGGCGATTACGGAGTGATTCCCAGGGTACTTCGCCGAGAAAAGTACCGCATTTCGGACAGACATAATCAATCTTAAACTGATCGCCCAGCGCATGCAGCAGCGAAGGCACTTTGGCGGCCTGTTTTGCTCCGAAATAAATGCCGACAACCGGCGCACAGATCGCCACAAAGAGACTGCAACCAAACAGCAGCGGATTGCCTTTGCCCAAAAAGCCGATTACAATACCGATTACACCGGGCAGTGCAAAAGGTAATGCCTGAAACAGACGTGCTTTAAACTGATTACCCGATTGTATTTTAATCTTCTGCTGAATATACCGGTCGTAAACCGGCTTTAAAGCCGCAAAAGCTTCCGAATAATCATTTTTAGCAGCAACAATCCGCGCCAGATCCGTATGATGATTCATCCCGAAACGAATTTCATCACCGGCGGTGATCCGTTTTCGTACAATCTGAATGCCGTTTACAAAAGTGCCGTTTGCCGAGTCTAAATCTTCAAGCAGCCAGTCGGTCTGTTGCGGTTCAGCACTTAACCGGGCATGATAGCGGCTGATTTGCGCATCCTCTATTTTGTAATCATTATCGGGAGCTTTGCCTATCTTTACGATCATTTGTTTATTCATTATCCTCTTTCTGTCCGTTTGCCTCTTTTTCCAGCATATCTTTCAATGCCTTGAGCGGCTCTTTCGAAACAGTCAGCTCGCGGGGTTTGCCGTCGATTGTCAGTAATAATAGTTTTTGTTTCGGAAGATTAATCTGAAGAATATGATTTTTATTGATAATATAACTTTTTCCCACACGAACCAGGGTGTTGTTGCTGCCTGATACCTGTTTCTCCAAAGTCTCTTCTATCTTTCCGATGTTGATGGCAA
>CAMTPG010000277.1 GCA_947074335.1 uncultured Parabacteroides sp. | reverse complement strand
ATTGCTTTAAAAACCAATTTACTGTATGATGCTGTTACTGTATTAAATGTTGAAGTGGAAGTTCCGATAAAACAACATTGGTCGATTGCCGGCGAATGGATTTTTCCATGGTGGTTGCACAATAAAAACAGAGCTGATAACCGGCCTTCGCGACTCGAAGTACTTTGCGGCACACTCGAAGGCCGATACTGGTTTGGCAAACGTGAAGAAAAACGTGTATTGACAGGTTGGTATGCAGGCATTTATTCGGGTGCCGGATTATATGATTTACAATGGAAAGCAAAAGGATATCAGGGCGAATTTTTTGTGGCAGCCGGAATCAGTGCCGGGTTTGCACATCCCGTCGGAAAGCATTTGTCTATGGAATATGGGTTGGGTATAGGTTATTTAAAAACCCATTATCGCCATTATCAGGCATTTTTCGGGCCCGATAATAAATGGCATCCTATCCGGTTGAATAATGGACATTATTCCTGGTTCGGCCCTACACGCGCCAAGGTCTCATTGGTTTGGCTTTTGGATTATAAAACGAAGAAAGGAGGCAGACGATGAAACATACTTATTTAATCGGATTTGCCTGCATTTGTTGTTTTATTTTTACGGCTTGTCACCGACAGGCTCTGGAAGATCTGGAATATGGAACAGCTAAAATTCCTGTTCACATAGACTGGAGTGTTTCGGGCGTAACTCCACAAAACGTAACTATGCTTTTTTACAATAAAAAAGATGGCACATTGGTATTAGAGCATCATTTTGAAAATAATGATGCCGCAATTCAGAGTTATGTACAATTATTTCCGGGCATTTATTCAGTTCTTGTATTTAATGAATTACCCGGACAGATTCAAAATGTAAACATTGAAAATAAAAGCAAATTATCCGAGATCGAGGCATATGGAAAGAAAATGGCAAATGCTTTACTGGCTTCTGCAAGTCTGACTTACATGAACAGTCCGGGCAAATTGGCATCTGTACTCGTAGACAAACTGGAGATTACCGACGAAATGGTTTATTATTCGAATCTGGTTTCTGCCTCATCTACAGCCAATCCGTTATGGACCGGCTCTGAATTTGAGAGTACGGTAACAGCATTAATGGGATTAATACCTTTAGAGCGAACCGCTACATTTGAACTAAATGCCGGCATAAAAGGTTTAAACTATGCCAGAATGCCTGCTTTAATTAATATTTCGAATTTATCAGGCGGATATTATTTTCAGACGAATGAAAATAGTATGATTCCGGTTACTTATCAATTTACGAGTAAGGATAGTGAATTTAATCCGGGATCGGCAACGGATGGATTTATTACAGGAAATGTTGATTTATTTGGTGTTCTGGGCAATCCGGATTCTGTTACAGATCAGCCGGCAGATCAACCCATTTTGCTTGAACTTATTTTTATGCTGGTAGATTCTGATAAAACGATTGTAAAACGAACATTCGATATTACACAATTGATTAAATTCAGAAAAGAGCCCGGTGGTCATATGATTCTGAGTCTGACAATTCAGGATCCCGAACCACTTCCTGTAGTAACACCCGATGGAAATTCCGGATTTGGTACAAATGTAGTGAACTGGGAGATCATTGATGTTCCTTTAGTTGCTAATTAAACAGACCAAAATTGTATCTAATTAAATAGTGATTTTTATGAAAAAGTTTTTTTTCCTATGTACAATGCTTGGAGCGCTGTTAAGTTGCTCTAACAATGAAATTGAGAAAATTGAGCCAACACCCAAAGATGACTTAATAAGTTTTAATTCATTACGCGACCGTGTAGAAACCCGTTATGCCAATGATGATTCAAGTAATTATCAGATTATGGCTGTTGTTGCCGGGTCAAGCAGCTGGTTTATTAATACTGATTTTATTCCGGGCAGCAGTGGTGCTACCGATAAAGCAGCAGACGGATCAGTTTATCACTGGCCGGGAAATAGTACAAATGTAACTTTTTATGCATTTGCACCTGCACCGGGAAGCGATACAGGAATTTCAGCGATTGATTCTTCTTTAAATAATGGTGCCGGAGTCATCGACATTACATATGAAGTAGTTGATGATGCAGATGTTGATTTTACAATTGCCACACCACTTACTCAATCATCAGGAGTTGTTGCATTCTCTTTCAGTCATATGCTGTCTAAAATCATTATTAAAGCAGCTTTAGCCGATTCATTGGTGAAAGCCGGCTATACACTGGATACGGATTATTCTGCAACATTAACATTGCCTTCTAATTCCGGAACGATATCTGCCATTTCAAGTTCTCCTTCATGGACTTTGACTTCTTCTTCCGCAAGCAATGTTTATTCTGGAGATACCACTTATATTATTATGCCACAGGCCTCTTATACAACAACTACAACATCAGCAGACAGCTGTCTGATCCAAATACTTGATTTGGAAATCGAAAAAGGAGATGTAGAAATCTTTGATGGCAATTTAAGTATCTATGGTATAAAAGAAGGAGACATTCCCGAGAATGCATTTGAAATGGGCAAATGTTATATTATTACACTTACACTCGGCTCAAATTCTACCGATAGCGATGGAAATAAAATCTTTGGCGATATCATAGAATTTTCTTCATCTGTGGTAGACTGGAACAGTGTGGATGTTGCTCTGAATCAACCATGATGATTTAATCGTTTATTAAATAACGAAATAGAAGATCTGTCCGAATTGATTTAAAAAAAATCTTCCACTTTTCATAAACAGGATACAAATTCTTATATTTTAATTGATGTAGAATTTATATCCTGTTTTGATATAAAGGAAGATATTTTGATATGAAAGAGAAGTTTACTTTATTCTTAAAACATAGTAATTAATCGATAAGAAACCAGTTATATGATATTTGCTAAATAATTATTTTATTTAAAAATAAAGCTCTATTTAAAAGACTGATTAGTATGAAAATACTGATTTTATAACAATTCTGATCATCTGATCAAAAGCAGGATGAATTCCATTTTATCGATAAAATCATTTCTCTATTCCGGAATATAAACCACTTCCCCGTTATCCAGCTCATACGCCACACCTACGCGACGGCCTTTTTGCTGTGAATCAGACTGATCGCCTGATGCTGTATATTTCTGGATGGTTTTACCCTCTTTGGTAATGATTTCCATATTTTCTTTTCCCGGATTTTTTACGATGGTAAAATCTTCCTGAGTAAATACTTCGGTCATATTCATGTTGATTACCATGGCAACCATCAATGCCACGGCAAAAACCATTCCTACATCGAAAAGATTGACAATTACGCTTAGCGGATCGCCATCCTCACCGCCGTTGAAGGGATTGCGTCTTTTTTTCTTCATGATGCTTGTTTGGTTTGCTGCGGTTTAATGCTTGTTTGTTCCTGTTGCTTTTGCATCACACGTGCTACATATTCCAGATTATATACATCTTTGGCATACCAGCGCTGTTTGAATTGCTGCGTAATTAATCCGGCGGCACTTACCACAAGACCGATTACCGTTGTTGCAAAAACAACCTGCATATTATATGCCATCCCTGAAATATCGCCGGTTGATAACCCAACCAAAGCCGGACTCATGGCAATTAACGTTCCTATCAATCCGAGAATCGGGCCGATTTTGGCCAGCAAACGGGAAACGGATAAATCTTTTTCCGCTTCATTTTCGAATAAAGAGATCTGATAATCGCTGTATTCTTCCGAATAGGGATTCGACAACAAATCTCGCAGATATTTAATAAACCGCGAACTATCAGTAGCAGGCCCACGCGCTTTCCAACCCTTCATTCCGGACACGGTTCCATCCTCCGTTAC
>CAMTPG010000276.1 GCA_947074335.1 uncultured Parabacteroides sp. | reverse complement strand
AGTGGATGCTCAGTATGGGTGCTTTATACCTGAAACTGAAAGTGCCGGCTATTGCTACACTTTTTACCACGCATGCCACATCGATAGGCCGTTCCATTGCCGGCAATAACAAAGCACTTTATGCCTATATGGAAGGTTATAACGGCGATCAGATGGCAGAAGAATTGCATGTGGAGGCCAAACATGCACTCGAAAAGACGGCAGCTCACGAAGCCGACTGTTTCACCACGGTAAGCGATATTACAGCCCGCGAGTGTAAGCAACTACTCAATAAAGCTCCCGATATTGTAACGCCCAACGGCTTTGAACCGGGATTTGTACCCGATCCGAAAAAGTATCCGAAGAAACGAAAAGAGGCACGCGAGGCTTTAATTAATATGACCGAAAAACTTTTGGGATGCAAAATCTCGAAAGATGCACTGCTGGTTTCTACCAGCGGACGTTATGAGTATCGAAATAAAGGGCTCGATGTATTTATCGAAGCCATGAACCGGTTGCGTCATGATGAAAAGCTGAATCGTGAAGTCGTGGCATTCATTACAGTTCCGGCCTGGGTGCGCGAAGCCCGTGCCGATCTGAAAGAGGCCATCGCTAAAAATATTGAAACTACGGCTCCGCTGCAAATGCCATTCGCTACGCACTGGCTGAACGAAATGGAACAGGACCGTGTATTAAATTATATCCGGCAGTGCGGATTTACCAATGGTGCACACGAAAGGGTGAAAATTATCTTTGTGCCCTGTTATCTCGACGGAAAAGACGGCATATTAAATAAGCCCTATTATGATGTCCTGATTGGTATGGATGCCACGGTTTATCCCTCCTATTATGAACCCTGGGGCTATACTCCGCTCGAAAGTATCGCCTTTGGAATCCCCACCATTACTACTGATCTGGCCGGTTTCGGACTGTGGGCAAAAAATCATGTTTCGGGATTGACTATCCAAGACGGTGTGGCTGTAATTACGCGAACCGACTTCAATTACGAAGAGGTGGCCGAAGCTATTAAAGAACAATTACAAACTTTGAGTGTTTTAAATACAAAGGTGAGTGAAGCCATTAAAGAATCCTGCTTTGAATTAGCAGCCAAAGCAGAGTGGATACATTTTATCCAGTATTATGATGAAGCTTTTGTACAGGCTTTAGCGAAAGCTCAAAGCAGATACTGTTAAAAAATCTTGCTTTTACAACAAGATTTTACTTATATTTGTGAAGTAATATGTACAACTTTTTAAGTTGTATCTGTTTCAGAAAATTGAATAATTAAAATTTCAGGATAATGAAAATCAAAGCGAATAACGCAAACGAACCAATTTGGAAAGAAGTTTACTCACATTCCACACTCCCCGAATCCTTGCAACCTTTGCACGAAATGGCCACCAATTTATGGTGGGTTTGGAATTATGAAGGAGCTAAACTTTTTGGAAAACTAGATCATGATCTTTGGATATCAACCGAAGGAAATCCGGTACTTTTACTACAAAGTTTGTCCTACAAACGAATTGAAGAGATACTGGCCGATGATATATTGTTAGCCGAAATCAGTTCGGTTTACGCTAAATTCCGTAAATATATTGATGTTAAACCTGATATTTCAAAACCTTCTGTGGCGTACTTCAGTATGGAATATGGTTTAACCAATGTGTTGAAAATCTATTCGGGCGGTCTGGGTGTTTTAGCCGGCGATTATTTGAAAGAGGCCAGTGATTGTAATATTGATATGACCGCTGTAGGATTCTTATATCGTTATGGTTATTTCACACAATCACTCTCGATGGAAGGCCAGCAGATTGCCAATTATGAAGCCCAAAATTTCAATGCACTGCCTTTGGTACAGGTTCTGGAAGAAAACGGCGAACCCATGATTGTAGAAGTTCCTTATCCCGGACGTACCGTTTATGCGCAAATCTGGAAGGTAAATGTAGGTCGTATTCCTTTATATCTGATGGATACCGATATTCACCAAAACAGCGAATGGGATCGTTCCATTACACACCAGCTCTATGGCGGTGATTGGGAAAACCGTATGAAACAGGAATATTTACTGGGTATCGGCGGTATTCTGATGCTGAATAAATTAGGCATTAAAAAACAGGTTTATCATTGCAACGAAGGACATGCGGCATTGATTAATGCACAGCGTCTGGTTGATTTCATTCACGAAGATAAATTGTCGTTCAACGAAGCACTCGAAGTTGTTCGCTCATCTTCATTATATACGGTACATACACCGGTACCGGCAGGTCACGATTATTTTGATGAAAGTCTGTTTGGCCGCTATATGGGCGAATTCCCGGGTAAACTGGGTATCAGCTGGCAGGATTTTATTGATATGGGACGTGAAAATCCGGGATCAAACGAAAAATTCTCAATGAGTGTTTTCGCGCTTAATACCTGTCAGGAAGCGAATGGTGTAAGCTGGTTGCACGGAAAAGTGTCGCAACATATGTTTGCTCCGGTATGGAAAGGTTATTTTCCGGAAGAATCGCATGTGGGTTATGTTACAAACGGTGTTCATATGCCAACCTGGGCTTCTACCGAATGGAAACGTTTCTTTAAAACGAATTTCAATAAAAACTTCTTCAATGATCAATCTAATCAAAGTTATTGGGAAGCCATACAGGATGTAGCTGACGAAGATATCTGGAATATCCGTACCGTGCTAAAAAATAAATTGATTACCTATATCCGTAATCAATATAAAAATAACTGGCTGAAAAGTCAGGGCGATCCGGCTAAAGTGGTTTCTGTGTTGGATAAAATCAATCCCAATGCTTTAATTATCGGTTTTGGTCGTCGTTTTGCCACATACAAACGTGCACATCTGCTCTTTACCGATCTGGATCGTCTGGCAAAGATTGTAAATAATGAACAGTTCCCCGTTCAGTTTGTATTCACCGGAAAAGCACATCCGGCCGATGGCGGAGGTCAGGGTTTGATTAAACATATTGTCGAAATCTCACGTCGTCCTGAATTTCTGGGTAAAATTATTTTCCTTGAAAACTATGATATGCGTCTGGCACGCCACCTGATTGCGGGTGTGGATGTATGGCTGAATACACCGACTCGTCCGCTCGAAGCTTCAGGCACATCCGGCGAAAAGGCCGAAATGAATGGTGTACTGAACTTCTCGGTATTAGACGGCTGGTGGTATGAAGGTTATCGCAAAAATGCCGGTTGGGCTCTGACGGATAAACGCACATACGATAATCAGCAATACCAGGATCAACTGGATGCGGCTACAATTTATCATACACTCGAAACAGAGATTATTCCGTTGTTCTTTGCACACAACAGTAAAGGATATTCACCGGAATGGGTACAATATATCAAAAATTCCATGTCGGAAATTGCTCCGGTTTATACGATGAAACGTATGCTGGATGATTATATTGAACGTTTCTACAATAAACTGGCTACCCGTTCGGCTCATTTGCGCGAAAATAATTTCACGGTGGCAAAAACACTGGCTGCCTGGAAAGAGGAAGTTGCCGAGCATTGGACAAGTTTTACTGTCGATTCGTTTACATCTACTCCCGATTTATCTGTCGAGTCGCCTGAAGTGGGTAAACAGTATAAATTCAATCTTACACTCGATCGTCATGAACTGAAAGGCATGCTTGGCGTTGAGATGGTGATTATGAAAGAGGATCCTGAAACAAACGATTGGACTCTGTTACGTACAGAACCGTTTAAACTGATGAAAGAGGAAGGTTCTAAACTCTACTTCGAATTAGTATCTACTCCGCCGGAAGCCGGTTTCCAAAAACTCGGATTCCGTGTTTATCCGGATAACAAAGAAAT
>CAMTPG010000275.1 GCA_947074335.1 uncultured Parabacteroides sp. | reverse complement strand
GTATCAATTGATTCCTGCACGGATTCGGCCGAAGCCTGAAGAGGTGATTCCGTTTCGGGTAACATCTGAACCGGCGATTCGGTTTCAGGTACAGAAACAACAGATTGAACTTCTTTTACAGCATCTGCAGGAATTTCTATTCGGTCTGCATCAGGAACAGGAGCTTCCGGAACCGGTCGTTTATCTGCCTGATCTTCTGAGTTATTACCAACATTTAGAGGTTCGGCATCACTTTGAGATTCGGTATCATTTTGAGGTTCGGCATCACTTTGAGGTTCGGCATCCATAATGCCTCCGGAGATTTTCCCGATTGCGGTTTGCGCCTCACCGGCCGGAATGGTTAGCACAACTTCCGGTTCTTCTTCAGCACCCGTAGCTTCATCCATCAGCTCTTCGCCCGCCAGTTCATCTACCGGCAAATCATCAAACTGAACCGATTCTTCCACTTCGGTAGTTTCGAAAAACGAGAAGGGTTTATTAACCAGTTCACGCAGCTCCTTATCGGGCGTGAAGGCCAATTTCTGATGAGCCGGTATCAGAAACCGCTCGCCGGTATTTACATGGATACTTTCGCGCTGCTCTACCGGTATCAGCTTAAAGGTTCCGAAACCTTTCATTTTTACCAGTTTATCGGATGCCACGCCTTCGGATATAATCCGAATCAGCTCTTTCAGAAAATGCTCGCACACCGCTGCATCTTTGCCTGTGCGCACAGCCAGCAGACCGGCCAGATCCTGTATGGAGAGGCGGCTATTCATCTTCTTCGAGCGATTTGAGTTGTTTCTTCAGCGTAGGACCCGGTTTAAATACAGCAACCAGTTTGGGCGGAACCAGGTATCGTTTGCCGTTGGCAGGATTGACGGATATGCGTTCAGCTTTCTTCCGTACTTCGAATTGTCCGAATCCCTGAATGCCTATCACGTCATTATCTACTAACCGGGAACTAATCACAGCAGTAACGGCCGACATCATTTCAGTAACGTCGTGAGTCGACCATTCTATCCTTTCGGCTAACTTTGTGATTAATTCCTTATTATTCATATCCGCATTCATTTAGAATTCATGCAGCTATATTAGTTATTTTTTTGTTAACTATCAATTTCTTTAATGATTTTTATGACCTATTCAATCACTTTTCCATACAAATCGAAAGCTTGCGAATCTTCAATCTCTACCGTATAGAATTGACCGGGCTCTAATTTCCTGTCTTTGGTGATTAATACCTCAGGATCAACTTCGGGCGAATCGTATTGTGTGCGCCCTACATAGAAATCATCTTCTTCGCGATCGAGCATCACTTTAAACTGTTTGCCCTCTTTCTCTGCATTAACAGCTGTGGAAATACGCTCTTGTGTGCGCATCAACAGATCTAAACGCTCCTGTTTCACTTCGGGGTCGATATTGTCTGTATATTTTTTATGCGCATGTGTTCCCACTTCGTGGCTGTATGCAAAAGCGCCCATACGTTCGAAGCGTACATCGCGCACAAAATTGATCAGCTCTTCGAAATCCTGCTCCGACTCGTCGGGGAAACCCACCATCAACGTGGTACGCAGATGCAATCCGGGCACCTCTTCACGCATGCGGGCAATCAGATCGCAGGTTTCGGCCTTGGTAATGTTGCGGCGCATCTTTTTCAGCATCGGATCGCTGATGTGCTGCAAGGCAATATCCATATAATTACAAACATTTTCGCGTTCGCGCATCACGCGCATCAAATCCATCGGGAAATGCGTGGGATAACCGTAGTGCAGACGAAGCCAGTCTACGCCGGGAATATCCGAAAGGCGCTCAACCAGTTCGGGCAGCGCATAGCGTTTGTATAAATCGCGACCGTAATAGGTTAAGTCCTGGGCAATTACCTGAAATTCTTTCACACCCTGATCTACCAGCCGGCGCACTTCGTCTTCGAGCACTTCCATGGGGAGCGACTGATAATGACCAGTACTGATCGGAATGGCGCAATAAGAACAAATGCGGTTACAGCCTTCGGCAATTTTCAGGTAAGCATAATGATTGGGCGTTGTCAGAATCCGGTCGGTAGCCAGCTCACGATGATAGGATTTACCCAGATCGTTGAGCAACTCTTTCCAGTTAAATTTGCCGTAGAAGCGATCCACTTCGGGAAGCTCCTGTTGCAAATCTTTCAGAAAACGCTCCGAAAGACAGCCCATCACATAAAGCTGTCCGATTTTTCCCTGTTTTTTGGCTTCGCCCAGATCCAGAATCATACTGATTGATTCTTCCTGCGCATCGCCGATAAAACCACAGGTATTTACTACGACGATCTCGCCGTTTATCTTGTGCGGGTCGTGTTCCACTTCGTATCCGTTGGCCGTAAACTGACGCATCAGCTGCTCTGAATCGACCAGGTTTTTGGAACACCCCAATGTAATGATATCTACTTTATTCTTTCGCATGTAACACTATTATTCACCAAAAAGCGAATTCACAAATTCGCGTCGATTGAAGACCTGAAGATCTTCCATCCCCTCACCTAACCCGATGTATTTCACCGGAATGCGGAACTGATCTGAGATACCGATCACCACGCCGCCTTTGGCTGTACCGTCGAGTTTGGTCACGGCCAGCGCATTCACTTCGGTGGCAGCGGTAAACTGTTTGGCCTGCTCAAATGCGTTCTGACCGGTTGATCCGTCGAGCACCAGCAAAATTTCGTGGGGTGCATCGGGGATTACCTTCTTCATCACATTCTTAATCTTGGTGAGCTCGTTCATTAAATTGATTTTATTATGCAGACGGCCGGCGGTATCTATAATCACCACATCGGCACCGTTGGCTTTGGCAGAACTCAGGGTATCGAAAGCCACAGAGGCCGGATCGGCGCCCATTTTTTGCTTTACGATAGGTACGCCTACACGTTCGCTCCAGATAACCAGCTGCTCTACGGCGGCGGCACGGAAGGTATCGGCGGCTCCGAGACAAACATTTTTGCCGGCTTTCTTGAACTGATAGGCCAGTTTTCCGATCGTGGTGGTTTTGCCCACGCCGTTAACGCCGACTACCATAATTACATAGGGTTTCTTATCGGCCGGCACATCAAACGAGTCCAGATCGGAGGTGTTATTTTCGGTCAGCAGCTGTGCAATCTCTTCGCGAAGCAGATTAGTGAGCTCCGAAGTTGTAACATATTTATCTTTCGCTACGCGATCTTCAATACGGGAAATAATTTTCAGCGTAGTTTCAACGCCCACATCCGAAGTAATCAATACCTCTTCCAGATTATCCAGCACCTCATCGTCGACTTTGCTCTTTCCGGCAATGGCGCGGGTAATCTTCGAGAATACATTCTCTTTTGTTTTTGACAATCCTTTGTCGAGCGTCTCTTTTTTCTCTTTATTGAAAAAATTAAAAATACCCATATTGTTTCTTTTATAAATTATCTGTTATTCCTTCTAATCAGCGGCTAAATTACAATATTTTTCTCAATTTCAATCCATCCGGCTCTTATAATCCTCATAACCAAAGCTGCGATACAGTTCGAGCTGGTTATTGCAGTTTAAAAGGGCGATCGAAGGATGCGAAATGCCGTTAAACATGGTTGTTTTAACAATTGTATAATGAAGCATATCTTCGAAGATGATTTTATCACCGATTTGCAGGGGTTTTTCGAACGACCAGTCTCCCATATAATCGCCACTCAGACAGCTGTTTCCGCCTATGCGATAGGTGGGTTTCCCGTCTACGGCATCGGTGGCAAAACGGATGCGCGGTTTATATGGCATTTCCAGGCAATCGGGCATATGGCAGGCAAACGAGGCATCGATAATGGCGGTTTTAATGCCGCGGTTTTCAACGATGTCGACTACGGTAGT
>CAMTPG010000274.1 GCA_947074335.1 uncultured Parabacteroides sp. | reverse complement strand
TTCATGGCGTAGCCTTCGTTCGGACGCTGATCATCCGACATATCCATTTGCATATTCCCGTTTTCGTCGTGCATGATAGAAAGACTATATTCGCCCGGCGCCAGATCTTCCAGTAAAACAACCGTGGTTCCTTTTTCGGCTTTCGCCAAACCGTAAGCCGGTTGTGCATCGCCGGCCGGTTGCGCCATTATCAGCACATTGCCCTCATTGTTTTTTACATTTGTTACTTTTACGGTAATTGTTTCTGCCTGTGCGCCCAAAAAGAGGCTCATCAGTAACATTGCAGTTAAACTCATTCGTTTCATGTTGTTTTCTCCTTTTTCTTTAATCAGGTTACAAACTCTTTTTCTTTTTATGTTTTAATCGAATAAAGTGGTTTATAATGTAAACCAAATGACGATTAAAAAATGCAAGTGAGCTGCGCATTACCGACTTGCATGATGCAAATATAAAATGGTTTATAATATAAACCAAATTATTTACAGAAAAAATTCATGAAAAAACGACAAAAAAGCACCGCCTGTACATTATTATACAGTCGGCACTTTTTTAACATATTACAGATCCGGAATCAGATGCTGTCATTAAAAATCATACCGCTTCCGATGCAAAGATGATGATCTTTGTCGTAAACAACACCATACTGACCGGGAGCAATACCCTGAATTTTATCATCCGATTCGATTGTGTATAAATCGCCGGTACGGCGAATGCGCCCTTTGGTGAATTCGGGCGTATGACGGATTTTGAAAGTAATATCACGATAGTCTTCGAATTCGCCCCACGGATCTTCGGTGATAAAATCGAATCCCTGCAACGGAATGACTTTGCCATACTGGGTTTCGGGATCGTATCCGTTTGATACATAAACAATGTTGCGCTTGATATCTTTTTTGATAACAAACCACGGGCCGCCGCTCAATCCGAGTCCTTTGCGCTGACCGATAGTATGAAACCAATATCCCTGATGTTTGCCCAATACCTTACCGGTTTCGAGTTCCACGATTTTTCCGGGACGCCGGCCCAGATAGCGTTCTATAAAATCATTGTAGTTGATTTTGCCCAGGAAGCAGATGCCCTGGCTGTCTTTACGTTTGGCGCTGGGTAATTTTTGTTGCTCGGCAATGGCGCGTACTTCCGATTTCATCAGATTACCGATGGGGAACATCAATTTCTGGATTTGCAGGTTTGTGATTTGTCCCAGAAAATCGGTCTGATCCTTCAGCGGATCTTTGGCGGTAGAAAGCCATACTTTGCCGTCCAGTTCGGTGGTAGTGGCATAATGTCCGGTAGCAATCTTATCAAAATCTTTGCCCCATTTATCTTCGAAACAACCAAACTTGATGTATTTGTTGCACATCATATCGGGATTGGGTGTAAGTCCGCGTTTCACAGAATCGATGGTGTAGCTTACCACGCGCTCCCAATATTCTTCGTGCAGAGACACTATTTCGAATTTGCAACCATATTTGCGTGCTATATACGAAGTAATCTCAATATCCTCTTCGGCCGGACAATCGATATAACCGTCTTTATCTTCCATGCCGATGCGAATGTAAAATATAGTCGGATCGTAACCCGCTTCTTTCAGCTGGTGAACCACTACAGAACTGTCTACTCCTCCGGATACTAATGCTGCTATTTCCATATGTTGATTTGATTGAACAGACAAAGATACGGCAAAATTTCTAATTCGGCGGATTTCACTTGATATGGCACGGTTTTTAGCTTATATTTGTCTTTATTAATTGTTAACCTTCAGTCGTATGCGTATATTCTCGTTCTTTTTTACATTGTTTATGCTGTTGATTCAGTCGCTTCCGCTCACAGCACAGAAGCCGATGCAGACGGTGCAGACATTACCCAATCCCTGGCAGAACCGGCGTGTTGCTTTTCTTGGCGATTCGATTACAGACGAAATCCATGTGGGCACAACCAAAAATTACTGGCAGTTTCTGGAAGAACTGCTGGGGCTCGAACCGCTGGTGCTGGGTAAAAACGGACATCAGTGGGACGGGATTTATCAACAGGCACAACAGCTGAAGACGCTGTCTGATACACCCGTTGATGCTATTTTGATTTTCGCCGGTACCAACGATTTCAATGCCGGCATTCCGCAGGGTGAATGGTTTATCGAAACGGAGGAGGCGGTGGAAGTTTCGGGTCCGCAGACTGAAATACGACGTAAACGCACTCCGCAAACTGATATGAATACGTTTCGCGGTCGCATCAATACCACGCTGGCTTACCTGAAAGCTAATTTCCCAAAACAACAAATCATTTTGCTTACGCCGATTCACCGCGGGTATGCCCGTTTCGGCGATCGAAATATTCAACCGGACGAGGCGTATGCCAACCGGATCGGACTGTTTCCCGACGATTATGTGACCTCGATCAAAGAGGCCGGTAATATCTGGGCGATTCCGGTAATTGATCTGAACAGCATCAGCGGCCTTTATCCTTCGGAAGCAGCGCAATCGGTGTATGTGGCCGATGAGGCAACCGACCGGCTGCATCCCAATGCTGACGGACATCGGCGTATGGCCCGGGCATTGATGTATCAGTTGCTCGCCTATCCGGCTTCGTTTTGAGAGGAATGATAAACCGATTTGTTTTCTGATAAACAGGTTAGTCAGTAACGACCAGCTTCATTTCGATGAAAAGAAGAAGTTTGCCTGTAATGCGGAAGAAAAAACCGGGAATAACAATTTAAATCAATTTATCACAGTTTTATTCAGATCTCTCTGTTGTTTATCCGTAAGAACTCGTTATTTTTGTAAGAGATAACCGAATTGATTATTATTAGGATAAAACCATTTAAACCAAATGATGAAAATATAAAAATATTGCATAATGACTACATATGCTCTTTCACACTGCCCCGGGCAGTCTGCTTCTGAATGTGCAACGGATATCTTTGATTATCATGTGGATCAGTTTGCCGATTTGCAAATTCTGCGCTATCGGGTTCCCGGTTTTGATGCACTGACACTGCAACAAAAGCAGTTGCTTTATCATCTGTCTGAAGCGGCTTTGATGGGACGTGATATTCTGTTCGATCAGAATTGCCGGTATAATCTGGCTATACGTCATACACTCGAAGCCATTTATTTGTATTATGCAGATGATCGCAATGATCCGCAGTTTCTTGCACTCGAAACTTATTTGAAACAAGTTTGGTTTGCCAGCGGTATTCATCACCATTATGGAGAAGATAAATTTGTGCCCGGTTTTACTTCCGGTTTTTTTGAAGCCTGTATATTGCAACTGGATGCTGCACTGCTGCCGCTTCGCAGCGGACAAACCACGGCAGCCTTTTTGGAAGAGTTGATGCCTGTTATTTTTGATCCGGCTCTTTTCCCCAAACGTACAGTACAGGATGGCGACGGTGATGTGGTGCTGACTTCGGCCAATAATTATTACGGACCGGGAGTTACCGAAAAAGATTCGGAATCTTTTTACGGTACTCTTAAGGCAAAAGGTGATCCGGACTGTCCCGTTTCGTATGGGTTAAACAGCCGGCTGGTAAAAGAAAACGGTGTGCTGAAAGAGCAGGTATGGAAAGCCGGCGGTCTTTACTCGGCTGCTATCGAACCGATTATCGGCGAACTGGAGCAGGCGCTTCCCTTTGCCGAAAATGCCGCTCAACGCGCGATTATCGCCACGCTGATAGATTATTACCGTACCGGCGATCTGAAAACATTCGATGCGTATTCGATTCTCTGGGTAGAGGATACAGTTTCGGAGGTGGATTTTATCAACGGATTTATCGAGACTTACGGCGATCCGCTGGGAATGAAAGCCAGTTGGGAATCGACCGTGAATTTCATCAATAAAGAGGC
>CAMTPG010000273.1 GCA_947074335.1 uncultured Parabacteroides sp. | reverse complement strand
GTGCATGCGCCTTATCCGAAATCGCAGGTACAGGGCGGACATAATAATCTGCAAATGCTGGTAACCGAACGCGAAAATTTCATTGCCAAAACAAAAGGCACAAGAAGTTTCCCCTGGCGTGTATTTGTGGTTTCAGAAAATGATGCACAACTGGCCGATTGCGATATGGTTTATCGTCTGGCTTCGCCCAATCGCTTGTCGGATATTTCATGGATCAAGCCGGGTAAAGTGGCTTGGGACTGGTGGAACGATTGGAACATTTACGGTGTAGATTTCCGTGCCGGCATCAACAATGATACCTATAAATATTATATCGATTTTGCAGCTGATAACGGCATCGAATATGTAATTCTGGATGAAGGCTGGGCTGTAAACGGTGAGGCTGATCTGCTGCAGGTGATTCCCGAAATCAATATCCCCGAGCTGGTAGCATACGGCAAAGCTAAAAATGTAGATATTATTTTGTGGGCCGGTTATCATGCTTTCGATCGCGATATGGAAGATGTAGTAAAACATTATGCTGATATGGGTGTGAAAGGTTTCAAAATCGACTTTATGGATCGCGACGATCAGGAAGTTATCGATTTCCTCTATCGCAGTGCCGAAACTTGTGCCCGCTATAACATGCTGGCCGATTTTCACGGCATTTGTAAACCTACAGGTTTGCAACGTACCTATCCGAATGTGATTAACTATGAAGGTGTTAATGGTCTTGAGCAGGTGAAATGGTCGCCCCGCGAAGTGGATATGGTTACATATGATGTAACAATTCCTTTTATCCGCGCCATTGCCGGTCCGATGGATTATACGCAAGGCGCCATGCGCAATGCAAATATCCATAATTATGCACCGCTCAATTCGGATCCGATCAGTCAGGGTACACGCTGTCGACAGCTGGCTACTTATGTGATTTTCGAATCTCCGCTGAATATGTTGTGTGATAATCCTTCCAACTATATGCGCGAACCCGAATGTACCGAGTTTATAGCAGGCATTCCGACAGTTTGGGACGAAACTGTGGCGCTTGACGGTAAAGTAGGCGACTATGTGGCTATTGCCCGCCGTAAAGGTGATGTATGGTATGTAGGAACACTGACCGACTGGACACCAAGAGCCATGGATCTGGATCTGTCGTTTCTGGGCGACGGCAACTATCAGATGGAATTATTCAAAGACGGAATCAATGCCGATCGTGCCGCACGCGATTATAAAAAAGAGGTGATAGCTGTTCCGGCTAATCGCCAGGTAACCGTGAATATGGCTCCGGGCGGAGGTTTTGCTGCTAAAATCACGAAAAAATAAGTTCAGATTTAATTGATCCGTGATTGCACCACGGAAAATAAAATTGAAAAAATAAAAAGCATCATTTTAATCAGGTTTATTCCTGTAAAATGATGCTTTTTATTTTTATGGCGATACCCTCCGGATAAGCTGTCCGGTTATAGTCGGAAAATCAATGTCGGAGTTCTTCGAAGGTCCGGCTGTATTTCCGTCCTGAATAAATTGCATGGTTTCGCGGTCGCAGTAAATTTTTAGAAACTCATGCAGCTCTTCATTGGTAGTCTGGCGGATGATTTGTAAATGCCCGATTTCGAATACCATAATTATTCGATTAATTTTAATTGCATATAATTAAAAACAAATCTGTAAAAAGAACCCGAATTTAAGCAAAAGGTATCCTGTGAATTATTCGTTATTATTTTCTCGAATGTATTCGGGCTGCAATTTCTCTGCATGAAAATTTAATCCCTTTGCAAGGGGAGTCAAATCCCTTTACAAAGCAATTAAAATCCCCTTGCAAGGGGATTTTGTGGATTTGTAAATAGCGGATAATCAGGTGGATGATGCTTTGTGTTTTTGTGCATGATAATCACTCCCCGAAATTAATGCAATTAAATACAATTAGTTTGAAATTTTACAAGGATTTGTTCTGAAATAAATACGATTTGCATTATCTATTAATCTGGTTATTGTCTGTTTTTTCTGATCCGGCTTGTTCGGGCTTCGAAAATATAGTATATTTGTATTCAACGATTTCTAAATATACCAGTTAAACATCAAGCTAAATGACAAGTAAGAAACTCACAATGCTTTCAGGCATCGCCTGTTGTATTCCTGCCGGTTTGTTGCTGACCACCGAAAAAGCAGCAGCACAACAACAAGATAAACCGCTGAACATACTCTATATTATGAGTGATGATCATGCTTATCAGATGATTAGTGCCTACGATCAGCGTCATATCCAGACACCTAATATTGATCGTATCGGAAACGAAGGTGTGAAATTTACCAACAGTTTTGTGGCAAACTCCATCAGCGGACCCAGTCGGGCCTGTCTGTTTACCGGCAAACACAGTCATAAGAACGGTTTCACCGACAACTCCCAGCGTTTCGACGGCGAACAGCAGACCTTTCCGAAACTATTGCAAAAACAAGGCTACGAAACGGCTGTGGTAGGTAAATGGCATCTCTCATCAGATCCCACCGGATTTGATTACTGGAATATTCTGATCGGACAGGGCGAATATTACCAGCCCACATTTATAGAGAATGGCGTAAAAGGCGTGCGCGACGGATATGCTACCGAAGTGACGACCGATATTGCCCTCGACTGGCTCGATACACAGCGCAATCCCGAAAAACCCTTCTGTCTGATTCTGCATCATAAAGCTCCGCATCGTTCATGGATGCCTGCTACCAGTGATCTGGGCATGTATGATGATGTTACATTCGAGTTGCCGGCCAATTTTTACGACAGCTACGATAACCGCATTGCCGCTGCTCAGCAGGAGATGAGCATCATCAACGATATGGATTTGGTTTATGATCTGAAAATGGCGGATAAAGAAAATGAAATAAGAACAGGCAGTAAAGAGCTTGAACAGGCAGGACGGTCTATGTATCAGAATCATACCCGCATGACGCCCGATGAAAAAGCAGCCTGGGATGCCTATTACGATCCGATTATTGCCGATTTTAAAGCGAAAAAATTAAGTGGTAAAGCTTTGGCCGAATGGAAATATCAGCGATATATGCGAGATTATGCCAGTGTAATCCACTCACTCGACGAAAATATCGGTCGTGTACTCGATTACCTCGAAGCCAACAATTTGCTGGATAATACCTTAATTGTATATACCTCGGATCAGGGTTTTTATATGGGCGAACACGGTTGGTTCGATAAACGATTCATGTATGAAGAATCATTCCGCACACCATTGTTGATGCGTTATCCGGGATCTCAGACCAAAGAAATCCCGCAACTGGTACAAAATATCGATTATGCACCTACATTTCTGGAACTTGCCGGTGTGGAAATTCCTGCCGATATCCAGGGCGAATCGCTGTTGCCGTTGTTAAAGGATGAAACACCTGCCGATTGGCGAAATTCACTTTATTATCATTTTTATGAATATCCTGCCGAACATGCCGTGAAACGTCATTACGGTGTTCGCAACGATCGTTATAAACTGATCCATTTCTACAATGATATAGATGTATGGGAGTTGTATGATCTGGAAACCGATCCCTCGGAAATGAATAATCTTTATAATCAGCCGGACTATGCAATTATTCAGCAGAAAATGCATCAGGAATTAGATCGTTTGCAAGATTATTATGAGGTGGAAGAGCGTTGATAAGCTGCTTAAATAAAAAAATAAAATAGATATTTAACTTTGTGAAAACAAATTAAATATCTATTTTTGAAATACTATTTGACTAACTATTTTGTCTGGTATGAGAAATGAAAAACCACACGATTATTATTGATATTAATCATGCTTTTATCCAATTAAAAAAAGTCGATAGAAATGCATTTAATACAATATTTCGCTATTTTTATCCACGTTTAAGGGC
>CAMTPG010000272.1 GCA_947074335.1 uncultured Parabacteroides sp. | reverse complement strand
AGTTTGCTGGTGAGTTATCTGCAATTTCTGGGCACCGAATCGATGCCTTTCGATGAATTTCGTTCGCAGTTGCAATCGCTCGGAAGCACGATTACATTCGATGTGGCGCCCGATTATTTCCACATCAAAGTTTCCGGCTTCGATAATTATATGCAGCAAACGCTGACGCTGATCCGCGATTTTATGCTGCATGTAAAACCCGACGATAAGAAAATCAAACAACTGATTGATGAGGCCAAGATTACACAAAAGGCTTTCTTTAAATCGAATGATAATCTGGCTTCGGCACTGGTGGAAAAGGTGAAATACGGCGATCAGTCGCGCTATCTGCGCCGGCCTTCGCTGGGCGATATCCGCAAGATGAAGGGCAAAGAGCTGATTCATTTGTTTAAAACAACGATGCAATATGCCTGCGATATTCATTATTGCGGCACGCTTCCGGTGGATACCATGACCGGATATATCCGTCATTATATTCCGATTGCGAAGATTAAGAAATTATCGCCTGCACCGTTTTACCGCGAACTGATTGGTTATGATGAACCTACGGTGTTCTTCATTGCCATGCCCGACGCTTCGCAGAGCATTATTTACAGTTATATAAAAGGCGATCCGGTGAGCGATCTGCCTTCGCGCTACAAAGCACTGATGTTCTCGATCTATTTTGGCGGCGGCATGTCGTCGCTGTTATTCCAGGAAATCCGCGAGTTCCGTTCGCTGGCTTATCGCACCAACGGTCGTTATCAGCTGGCGCCTTATTGCATGCCTGATAAGCCGGGTTATTTCACCACCATGCTTTCCACGCAGAGTGATAAAACGACCGATGCGCTGACCGTGCTCGACGAGCTGATACGCAATATGCCCGAAAAACCGGCCCGGATAGAAGCCGTGAAGCAGTTCCTGATTAATAAGGTGCATAACGATTATCCGGCATTCCGCAATATTTCGCAGAAGGTGGCTTCGTTGCGTCTTGACGGATTTGATCATGATCCGGGCGAAGATTTTCTGCAATCGCTCGAAGCTTTCTCCATGGCTGATGTAGAGCAGTTCTATCTTCAACATGTGCACAACCGGCCTGTAACATATGTGGTATCAGGCAATCCGAAACGCATCGACATGAAAAAGCTGGCTGCTTTCGGCAAAATTATTAAAGTAAAGAAAAACGAGATTTGTAAATAATCCCCATGTATAGTAAAGATGAACTCAAAAACCTGAAACGTGAATTTTGGGAAAGTTTTGCCGCTTTCTGTGAAGTGCAACCCAAGCTCAAGAACCGGCGTAAAATCTGGATGCTCTATAACACCAAGGTAAAAGGTGTGGAGCTGAAGTTTGATGCCACGCGCGAAGGTGCCTTTGTGATTCTGGAAGTGAATCACCGCAACGAAGACGATCGGCTGGCGATGTTTGAGAAGCTCACCTGGTACAAAGAATCGCTCGAGAAAAACATGGACAGCGAACTGATCTGGGATATTTGCTACATTCGCGAAACCGGCAAACAGGTATCGCGCATCTATGTGGAGAAACGCGGAATTGATTTTCATCGCCGGCAGGATTGGGGAGAATTCTTTACCTTTATGGCCGAACAGATGTATCGGCTCGAGCACAACTTCAAATCGATAGCTGAATATATTAAGGAGTAAAGATGATTTTTATCCAATAAAGAGAATTTGGCTGAATCTGTAATTCTGCCGACCAAAGATGTTATCTGTAATTCTGTCGACCAAAGATATCATCTGTAATTCTGAATGGATAAACATAATCCTTAAACATATAATTACTAAACATATAAAACTGTATTTATATGAGAAAAACCATTTGTCTTTTCGGCCTGTTTGCGCTATTGGGCGGAAGCGAGCCGATTCTGGGAAGTACACTGACGCCGGTGATCGATTCAGTATTCACGGCACCCGGCGTGAGTCAGGAACTGGCTCAGTTCCGTAAAGCACAGTACGGCCCGATTACATACGAACTCTTTTTTGATCTGCCCCGGCAGAAACAGGAAGCTGTAACCGGCTGCGTTACCGCATTGTTTGAGGTTGCCGAACAGGTTCCGCTTATCTTCGATTTCCGTGCCGACAGCACACAGTTGCTTTCGGTAGCGCTGAACGGCGAACCGGTTACTTACAGCTTTGCCGACGAACATATGCTGATTCCGGCCTCCGAGGTGAAGCCCGGTACACAACAGGTAACGCTTGCCTTTATTGCTGCCGATCAGTCGCTTAACCGTCGCGACGATTATCTCTATACCTTGCTTGTGCCCGATCGTGCCCGCACGCTATTTCCCTGTTTCGATCAGCCGGATATGAAGGCTAATTATCGCCTTACACTCGAGCTGCCTGCCGATTGGGAAGCGGTTGCCAACAGTCCGGTGCAACACATCAGTCGCGAAACTTCGCCCGGCCGCAACCGGATCACCTTTGCCGAAACCGAGCCGCTCAGCACCTATCTCTTTTCGTTTGTAGGCGGCCGGCTCGAACAGGAAACCTTCGAACGCGACGGCCACCGCATCGGCATTTATCACCGCGAAACCGATTCACTGAAACGCGCCCAGTGTTCAGCCATTGCCGATGAAGTGATCGATGCACTGGTATGGCTCGAAGATTATACCGGCATCCGATATCCGTTTGCCAAATACGATTTGATTATTTTACCCGGCTTTCAGTTTGGCGGCATGGAGCACACGGGCGCCACCTTATACAACGATACACGCATGTTTCTGAATCCGCAGCCCACGCTCAATGAACAGCTCGGACGCAGCGCACTGATTGCGCACGAAACGGCTCATATGTGGTTTGGCGATCTCGTTACCATGGCATGGTTCGATGATGTGTGGACCAAAGAGGTGTTTGCCAACTATTTTGCTTCGCGCATTGTAGAGCCGCTTTATCCCGAAATCAATCACCGGTTGAATGTCATGCTCGATTATTTGCCCGGCTCGTATGCCGAAGATCGCACATCGGGCTCGAATGCCATTAAGCAGGAACTCGATAATATGCGCAATGCCGGATTGATTTACGGCAATATCATCTACAATAAATCGCCGGTCGTTATGGAGATGCTTGTGCAACAATTGGGCGAAACCGCTTTTCGGCAGGGCATTCAGCGCTATTTGTCTGATTATGCTTACGATAATGCTACATGGGAAGGCCTGGTTTCAATCCTCGACGAACTTACTCCCGACGATATGAAACGTTGGAGCGATGTCTGGATCAACGCCAAAGGCATGCCCGAAATCCGTGCCGAAGTGCAGAACGGACAAATACGTTTTACCCAAACCGACCCGTTTGGACGCGCACTGAGCTGGCCGCAAACGCTGACTTACGGTTTGTGGCAGGAATCCGGCAACCCGGCAAATGCAACAAACCAATTCCGTTCTGAAGCAAATAACTTATCTTTGGCAACAGATCCATTAATTACTGAAACAACAAATTTTATTTCCGGAACAAACGGCATCCTTACCGATACATTTACATTTACACTGAATCAGGCCGAACAAAGTTTCGATTTGCCGGCTTCCGTCAATCCCGAAGCGCCTTTCCTGCTGATTCCCAATATCGACGGGCGCGGTTACGGTTATTTCCGGACCAATGCGCGCGAAGCTGATGCACTGCTTGCGTTGCTTCCGCAAACCAAAGATGATGTACTGAAAGGATCGTTGCTGATTACACTTTACGAAAATCTGTTGCATGGCAATTTAGCATCGGCCGATTATATTCCCGCATTGCTCCGCTATCTCGAAACCGAACAGAATCCGTTGTTGTACAGCCTTGCACTCGGACAGGTGGCATCGGCTCAACGATTGTATCCTGTTGCCATCGAAGTGGTTGAGCCTGCGATGTGGCAGCTGTTCGAATCGGCG
>CAMTPG010000271.1 GCA_947074335.1 uncultured Parabacteroides sp. | reverse complement strand
ATCGGCAATGGTTATTACATGAACGATTATATTATGCGTAAGCGGATAGGCGGCGTGTAAAATACTTCGAGAAAGAATAATCAGTCGAAAAAATGTGCTACTTTTGCGACAAAACGGATTATTATGATAAGCATTGAAGATAAAATAACAGAAGCAATACGAGCTAAAGGAGAAGGGTTTATCTTTTTCCCGAATGATTTTATCGACTTTGGCGAACCGAAGAGCATTGGTAAAGCCTTAGAGCGACTGACTGAAAAAGAGTTGATTCTTCGACTGGCAAGAGGTATTTATTATTATCCGAAGCAAGATCAGTTAATGGGATTGGGCGTGCTTTATCCATCCATCGAGGAAATAGCCGATAGTATTGCCCGACGCGATAAAGCGAGAATCGTTCCTACGGGTATTCATGCGCTCAATAAATTGGGACTCTCTACTCAAATACCCATGAATTTTGTTTACCTGACTGACGGGACGAGGCGAAAAGTCAATCTTGGTAACGGTAAATCCATTCAATTTCGATTTACATCGCCCAGGAATTTGGCTTTTTCAAATAAGTTGGCCATGCTGATTACCTTTGCTTTAAAAGAGTTAGGGCAAGGTAAGATAACAGAGTTGCAATTATCCCGTCTAAAACAGCTATTAGCGAAAGAATCAAAAGAAAAAGTGATGGCAGATGCCGCACTAATGCCCGCCTGGATAAGAACTATTATAAAAAATGCCTATGAATAATTATTTTTCGCTTACTACCGATCAGCAAAAAATGGTGATTACACAGGCTGCCAACAGATCCGGACTTCCGGTACAAGCCGTCGAAAAAGATTTATGGGTAACCATCATGCTCCAAATTGTATTCTCTTTGCCGATAGCAAAACATTTAGTGTTTAAAGGCGGCACTTCGCTGAGTAAAGTGTGGCATGTAATTCAACGCTTTTCTGAAGATATAGATCTGGCAATAGATCCCTCTATTTGGGGATTTGAAGGCGATTTAACAAAGAAGCAAATCAAACGTCTCCGGAAATGTTCTTCCCTGTTTGTTCGTGATGAACTGTGCCAATCTTTGGAATCGGCTGTCATAGAGAACGGGGTAAATAAATGGTTATCAATAGAAGCAGATCCTGACGGAGAAGGAGATAATACTTATCCGGAACCGCGCATTATACATATTCGCTACTATTCGTTATTCGATACCGAACTGCCATATTTACATTCTGAAGTCAAATTGGAGATTGGCTCTCGCTCTTTATTGGAGCCAACTGCTAATGCAGAAATAAAAAGTATTGTAGAGCAGAATCTACCTGTTGAAACTACTTTACAAACGGTAGCAATACCGACATCACTTGCCGAAAAGACATTTCTGGAAAAGGCCTTTTTATTGCATGAGTTGTTTTCGATAAACTCTATGCATAATGCCAACAGAAAATCGCGCCATCTTTATGATTTGGCAATGATGATGAAAACCCCGATAGCATTGAATGCTGTTACTAATGATGAATTATGGTCGACTATTCATCATCATCGTGCGTGTTTTACCCATGTGTATGGCGTTGATTATACTCCCGATATCCGTAAGCGCATCTGCCTTGTTCCACACACATCCTTCGCGGATATTTGGGAACAAGATTATAATGATATGCGTCTGGCAATGATTTATGGAGAAGCTCCCACATTTGAATCTCTTATGAAACAAATGAAGAAGCTTGAACATCTCTTTCATTCTTAGGATTTAGCAAAGAGGAGCACCAACTTATTCCCATGGAAATATTTATACCTCTACAGCAATAATTATACCGCGCAAACCGCCCGCATTCATTTTCCGTTTTTACGATTTTCGCTTCCAAAAAAAATAGTGCTTCCGGATGCACTGTTATCCGATTTCCGTTACACTGCAGTGCAATAAAATTTTCACTGCAGTGTAATTTAAAATGCACTGCAGTGTGCTGTATATGGCGAGGTTTAAAGGCGGCGCCCTGCGATGTTCTGTTTTTACGATCGGATAACAGGCGGCTGCGCTCAGAAGGGCTGAATCGGCTCTACATGGATGGCGATATGCGTTTCTTCGCCAAACCGGTTGCGCAGCGTTTTTTCAATATCGAGTGTGAGGTTATGCGCATGCCACACCGTCATATTGCCTTCTACGCGGATATGCATTTCGATGGCATACGCGTTGCCGATGCGGCGTGTACGCAGGTTGTGCGGATCCTGAACGCCTTCTATTTCGTTGGTCAGATCGATAATCTCTTTTTCGATGGTATCGGGCAGCGAGCGCTCCAGCAAATCGTTGATGGCTGGCAGAATCAGTTCGATGGCCACTTTGATAATCAGCACGCTCACCAGCATGGCGGCAATCGGATCGAGCACACGCCATTTCTCGCCCAGCAAAATCGCGCCGCCGATGCCGACAGCTGTTGCTACCGACGACAGTGCATCCGAACGATGATGCCAGGCATTGGCTATAACTAACTGGCTGTTTTGTTTGCGCCCCACAAAGAGTGTGTACCGAAACAGAATTTCTTTGATCAGAATAGAGACCAGTGCGGCAATCAGCGCAATCAGACCCGGCCGGTCCAACACTTCGTTCAGCATATAATAGCCGTAGATGCGGCGTCCGCCTTCCCAAAACAGACCGATGCCCACGGCACAAAGAGCAATGCCGATGATGGCAGTGGCCAGCGTTTCGAATTTGCCGTGACCGTAATCGTGACCTTCGTCTTTGGGTTTCGAAGAGATGCGAATGAATACCAGCACCACAATATCTGTAGCAAAATCGGAAACCGAATGCACGGCATCGGCAATCATCGCGCTACTGTGACCCATAAATCCGGCAATAAACTTGAATATGACAAGCAGTAAATTGCCCACCGTACCAATCAGTGTAACCTGAATAATCTGTTTTTCGCGAACGCCTTTTACCATGTTATCGTTATATCGTCTATTCTTTTATCGTTTTATCATGAATAAACCGGTTGCATTGACAGAGCACCGGCTTCTCTCCGACTTCGATATTTACTTTTTTATTAAAAACGACAAAACCGCACCGATTGTTTAAATAATCAGTTTGAAGCATGTCTCTGTTTTTCAGCTCAAATCAATCAAGAAACGGATTGTTCAAAAAATAAGGTAATCCGTTTGGCGCATTCCCGTCAGAACATCACCGATACGCTGCCGCCCAATGTCCACACATGCGTGAACGATTTATTCGAATCTACAAAGGGATGAAGCATATTATAATCGAAGAAAAATTTCACGCCGAGCTGATCGTCCGGAAAAACGGTGGTATAAACGCCGCCGCCCAAACCAAATCCGCTGCGGTTGCCGATGGTGATCTGATCGGTGAGCGACTCTTTGAAAAAGCGGCTCCAGTTGACCATCGCCTTGCCGCCCACCAAAATCTGCGTGGCCAGCGGATACGAAAATACCGGCCCGGCCTTGATGCCTACATAACTGAGCGATTTATTGAGCACTTCATCATCGAGCACCACCGTGAGGTTCGACGCATTAAACTCGGCGCCCACACCAAGCAGGCTGTTGAAAAAGTAAGCGCCTTCGAGTGCGCCGTTAGCGCCCGAAAGCAGCGAAATGGTCTCGCCGCCGGCCAGCCTGTAATGCCCCGGAATCTTATCTAATCCGAGACGGACGCCGAAAAACGACGGCTTCTCGGTCTTATAATTGCCATCTTTATTAGAGAAATGACGAATGCCTTTCTCCTTAAAAATAAGATCGGCCAGAAAATAACCCAGCTCGGTAGTCAGAATCCCGATACCCGCGCCCACCAGCACATCGCTCAGCCAGTGTTTGTTGTTGGCCATGCGCCCGAAACCGGTTGCGGTGGCCGCCGTATAAGCACCGATGCTGTACCACGGACTGCGACAGCCGTATTCTTTGCTCAGCATCGTGGCCG
>CAMTPG010000270.1 GCA_947074335.1 uncultured Parabacteroides sp. | reverse complement strand
AATCGGCATTGTGGTCCTCTCGCACTTCATTAATCGAATAGAGCTTATAAAATCCCCGAAATTGCACATTGTATTGACAAGCGTATAGAGATTATATAGCTTGGATGGTTTGAGTTGCCGAAAGAATAAAGCAGACAACTGTTCGATCCTTTTGGTATCTTCCACATAAATAATTCGTCCGGATGAATTTTTCGGAATAAGAATTTCAGTGTTCAATACGGCAATGGCTACAATATGTGCACATCTGTATGCATGTTTGGCAGTCATTATTTTGGCAGCCTCTAAAGCATCATCAGATGTAATCCGGGATTCATCCAAATCAAATTCTATCCATTCACGGGAAAGTCTGTCCATGGTTGACAGCGTTAATTCGCGGATGGTGAAACTGCGTTTGATCTTTTGAATTTTCTTCTTTTTGAAAAGTCCGAAAAAATACTTTTTGATCAACAAATCATAATCATCAATCTCGAATGTAACACCACGGCCTACAATTGCATCCAGTTCAGCTTTTTCTAATAATAATTCCTGTTCTTTATCCATAATATTACAATTAAAAAGAAAGCCCCGAAAACACGATGTTTAGGGGGCTTTCGGCAAATAACAAAACACTAATCCTATTTATCCGGCTCTAACCGCTTTTCCTGCATCAACTGCCATAGGCGTAATCACGAAATCAACCAGGAAGATGCCTTTTTTAGACATGTCTGCATTTATGTTGGCTTCAATGTCACCATTTGGAACCTCAAATTTAAGCCCCTGATCCGTGGTTAATTCTACAGCTTTATTTGCCACAACTTCATCGCCGTCATAGCCCCATTTCGGTGCCGATTCAGTTCCTACATTAGATCCACCGATATAATCAATGAGCATCAATGCATCACAGTCCATCAATGAAAAAATGATTTTAGGAATTTTGCGCGATTTTTTGCGGACTTCCGGTGCTGCTTTGCCCTCTTCACTGTGCTCTTGCACATCAGCAGTGTCCTGCGTAATTTTGCAGGTATCCTGATAGACTTTACCGATCTTTGTCAATGAAGTCGGCATTGTACCGGCAGAAGAAGCTGTGCCCACCTTAATTTCTTTTAATCCAATTGTAATTGTTCCCATATCGCTTAGAAATTAATCGATTTGTATATTCCACTCAATGCGTATATTAACGAAATGCTGATCAATGTCCGGCTCTGATAATGTTGTCTGACCAACCGGGATCAGCGCCAATCCGTCAATATGCGCTTCACGAAGTATTCTCAATACAATTTTTGTAATTGCATTCAGTCGTGTCTTATTCATCGTCATTTGATTTTTCCCATTTATATTTTTTGTTGAATCAGGCACATAAATATTCACATTCGATGTGGCGATTTGTGGTAAATATGCCTGTGTAGAATCAATCGTATTAATTACAATATCTTCTTTGTCTGAATCGGCCGGTCTGTCATCTTCGGTATAAATGCCACCATTAATGGCAGATCCGGCCTCAGAATTCAACAATCTAAATACTATGGAATTAAGATCAAACGATGTCTTCATTTTATTCAGCAGCTTTTGAAATGTTCGCTAACAACTCATTCAACATTCTTGGTAACTCTTGTTTAGCCAGTACTTCGGCACTGGTCAATACATCCCGTCCTTTGGCTTCCAGATAAACGGCATAATTCATTCCGGCTGTTACAATCAGGCAAATGCCCTGTTTATCTTTACCGATACTTTTGGCTAAAGCTTCACCTTTTTCGGCGCCATTATAGATTACGCCTTCATTGAATACTTTCGGCTGCACTTTTTTATAAAAACTATGCAGTGCCACACCATCTTTAAAGATAACATAGCCGATAGATGAACGTAAATTGCCGGTCTGATCTTCAAAGCCACTGCTTTTGGGAATGCTCCTTGCATGGATCACACATCTTTCGCCAAGCATCCGCAAACGGCGAATTTGCTGTTTTTCGATTTCTGAAAGAAAGGCATCAAACCTTCTCTTTACATCATCGCGTGTGAATTTTGGAGTTATACCCATAATCTGGAATGTAATTGGCCGGCATCATATTTCAGACACGTGCCTTTAATTCGTACACTATTGCAATTCGCATCATCAGAGACAATGATGGTTGTTCCTTCCTGTATTCTCGTGGATCCTTTTGGTAATTGGATCACCGATGTATATGTGATAAACCGGCCACCGGCCGTTCTCAACTCATTACCTTTACCCGATGTCTCTTCTCTGCACGGACCAATGTAAACAGTCTCATTCTCGGTTTCTGTCCAATTGCCATCTTCGTCTTGCATCGATTCACCAGGTTGAATAATATACAGGAAATGCGGATATTGCTTCATAATTACCAAATATTAGAGCGATCACGAATTTTAGGTTTAGAGATCAAAACATTCTCTTTTCCTAATTCCTGACATAGTAGATTATAATACAATTTTATCTTCTCAACATCAACAGAGATGGAATAACCACCTTCCGAAATATTTTGCACCATTCCTTTCAGAATAATGGAAAATCGATTATAAATGGCCAGATCACATGCGGAGATATCCGCAAGATCATCACCTTCTATTTTCGCTTTCATCAGAATAATATCTATATCCTGATCGGAGATATTAAGTCCGTTAAGCGTTTTTTCTACATATTGTCTGTTCGTGATTGCCATATTGAATAGTTTATAAAGGGTGGAAAACCACCCTTTAATTATGTGTCTTTCTGTGAAACATCAAGGATGAACACGTCATTTCTACCGGTAAATACCGGATAAGCATACATCTCATAAGCAATGAAACGACCATTGTCATTACGCCACTGTGATACCAGATTATCCTTGTAGGTTGAATAAACCTTGTTCGGAACCGGATCAATCTGTTCCAGTGGTTCAGTTGCTTTCAAAATGGCAACGCGATCCGCACACTGGGCAACCAGACGATTGTCTTTGAACATGCTGATAGCGGTTCCGGTGTTAAGGATACCTTTGTCGCTGATTACTTCGATCGGTGCATGATCCAGAGATGTCAGATATAGATTGATATCACTTAATCCGATACCGGGTGTCTGAGTGGTTTTTATACGGCCAACATTCAGTCCGATCAATTCTTTGAACTGCTTGCAACGACAGATAAGCGATGCTGTTTTTTTAGATACACGGAATTTAACGATTACTTTGCCCTTTGCATCAGCAATATCTTCGAGATACTGAATTACGGCAATCACATCCATTGTTTCCAGTGTCGCATCAGACCATACCACATCGGTTGATCTCAGATTCTTTTTCTCGATACCGTTACTAAGTCCGGTAGACCATACAACACCACCGCTGTTATTGGTTTTAGTCAGCGTAACCTGACCATCAGAGAATCCTTCCCAATACTGGGCCAAAATACGTCTGTGAGGCGCGATACTGGCCGTTTCGTATGGGTTGAACAGGTATTTAACCAATTTGGCAAACTGTTCTTTTTTGGATTCATCAGACATGGTTGCTGATTTAGAACGGAAGCGGTCTTCCATCCACATATAGCGGCGTAAACGCACGTTATCCATTTGCCATTCATCCGCCATACGCGAGATTGTGCCCTGAATCTCACCAATACTGGGCATATCTCTTTTCGGTTTACCGGAATTAGGACCAACAACAGTACCTAACATAGCTGCTGCATAATCTGCAGTAGCCGCCTGGAAAGTTTCTGACGGTTCATATTCAACGTCCATTTCCTGATCCCAACCTACTTTGTAAGTCGAGATTTTCATGTTTTCGTTGATGAATGCATCAAAAGCTTTAGGTTTTTGAATTTGTTCTAATATTGTCATGTGAAAATGAATTAAGTGAATTGAAAAAATTTCAATGCAGTGTTTATCTTGTCATGGATTTTTTGTGGTAATAGGGCTACAACGATACCGTCTGACTTAAC
>CAMTPG010000269.1 GCA_947074335.1 uncultured Parabacteroides sp. | reverse complement strand
ATGTTATAGATACATCTTTATAATGTTTCATGATGTTTTCGCACACACTAACGATTGGAATCTTAAAAAATAACTTATATTTGCTTTCGGTTCTACGGAACATACTTTGTTATCCTAAAAGAAAAATATCATTATGTTGCAACAGAAAATGACAAACTTTCGCTGGACAATCTGTGTCCTGCTCTTTTTTGCCACCACGATCAATTATCTGGATCGTCAGGTACTTTCGCTTACCTGGGACGAATTTATTAAGCCCGAATTTCATTGGGACGAATCGCATTATGGCACCATCGCTTCTACATTTATGTTTGTTTATGCAGTGGGTATGCTGTTTGCCGGACGATTTATCGACTGGCTGGGTACTAAAAAAGGGTATTTGTGGGCTATAGGTATCTGGTCGGCCGGCGCCTGTCTGCACGCACTCTGCGGCATTGTAACCGAAAAATGGGTGGGCATGAGCAGTGCTGCCGAACTTGCAGCAGCAACAGGAAGTGTGGTTGTGGTGCTGGCTACGGTAAGTATGTATAGCTTTTTGGTAGCCCGCTGCATTCTGGCCTTGGGCGAAGCCGGCAATTTTCCGGCAGCCATTAAGGTAACGGCCGAATATTTTCCAAAGAAGGATCGTGCCTTTGCCACCTCCATTTTTAATGCCGGCGCTTCAATCGGTGCACTGATTGCGCCTGTTTCCATTCCGCTGCTGGCTAAATACTGGGGTTGGGAAATGTCGTTTATTATCATCGGTGCACTCGGTTTTATATGGATGGGCTTTTGGGTGTTTATGTACAGTTCGCCACAACAGAGCCGCTTTGTTAATAAACACGAGCTTGCTTATATAGAACAGGATAATACCGAACTTCCACCCGAAACCGATGAGGAAACGGTAGAGAAGAAAATGAGTTTCTGGCAGTGTTTTACCTACCGCCAAACCTGGTCATTTGCGATCGGAAAATTCCTGACAGATGGTGTCTGGTGGTTTTTCCTTTTCTGGACTCCTTCGTATCTGAATACTCAGTTCAGCATCAAAACAACCGATCCGCTGGGCATGGGATTAATTTTTACGCTCTATGCGATTACCATGTTGTCGCTTTATGGCGGTAAACTGCCTACCATATTTATTAATCGCAGCGGACTCGATCCGTATGCGGCGCGCATGAAGGCGATGCTTATTTTTGCCTTTTTCCCGCTGTTGGTATTGCTGGCACAGCCGCTCGGCACCATTTCGCCATGGTTTCCGGTGGTATTTATTGGTATTGGTTGTGCGGCACATCAGTCGTGGTCGGCCAATATTTTTACCACGGTGAGTGATATGTTTCCGAAGACGGCGATTGCCAGTATAACCGGTATCGGCGGCATGGCGGGCGCTGCCGGTTCGATGATTGTGCAGAAAGGTGCGGGTAATCTGTTTGTGTATGCCGATATTATAGAGATGGAATTTATGGGCTTCACCGGCAAACCGGCAGGTTACTTCATTATTTTTTGTATCTGTTCGGTTTCCTATCTCGTAGGCTGGTGTATCATGAAGGCATTAGTTCCCCGTTACAAGGTGATTGAACTGGATTAAGATGTGGCGGACTTTTTCAACAGGTTTGTTAATACTGATAAAGGGCGGCCGCATTTTACGACCGCCTTCAAGTTTAATTATTTAACATCATCAAATAAAATAATGAATCCAATCCGATATGATTATTCGCATAATTAAGTAGAATCATTTGTATAATCAGGTATAATAGTTAGCACAAAAACGAAGCCGCCTGCCCGAATACCTGATGAAAGCTTTCGTTGATCAGCGTCTTATCCGTTTTTGAGCGATAAGGAAAGGGCACCTGATGTGAATAATCGAACGGGAAATCCAGTTCGTGCATCACCTGCGGGGTTGTTTTTCCAAAGGCTGACCGAATACCATGTACCGGCATCACCTGATCTTTTTTCAGAGCAATAATGCGGATACGATCAGCGGCCTGTGCGAAGAATTCGTTGCGTTCATCCCGATACCGGTCTTCGCGAATCATCGCTTTAAAGGCCTGTTCCAGAAAATCATTCCGAAAGGTGGTTGGCAGCGTGCGCTGATCCAGAAACTCGTCGTGATAATAATTTCGGATCACATCGAAAGCCTGTTTATCCATGATGTCGCGGGCATTGCCATCCATTTCGCTGAAGATGGAGCCACCGCAAAACATAAAGAGTCGCGTGTCGCTGAATAACTGTTCCGGATTGGCCAGCAATAAAACCTGCGAAAGCAGTGCGCCGATCGAGTAGGCGAAGAGATTGATCTGTGTGTCTTCGCTGAAAAGCGGATGGCGGCCCTTTTTAATTTCTTCTACCAGTTGCCACATATTATAAACCGATTCGCGCCCCGAAGCATAGAAACGTAGCGGGTTCTGCGAAAGCCGGCTGCTCAGTGTAACATTGGCGAAGGTGGCATTGCAGAGATTTGCTACCTCCTGTTTACGACGGTTGACCCACGAAAGTGTCTCGCGCGGATTGCTCCATTTATCAGGTGTGCGGTTCATATGAAATGCAATGGGGAAGAGGATGACCGGTTTTCCGGTATGCATCGCCAGATATTCGGCCCAGGTCAGGTATTTTTCCCAAGTGCGTTCGTTGAGACCATGCAGCAGGATGATGGCTTTATTTCGTTTCATTTTGCCGGAGGGCTTAAATATAGTATAGGAGAAATCTTTATTTTCCTGAATAACATCGTCGGTTACCTGACAGAAGGCTGTTGTGGAGAGCACTTGTTGGAATTCGTCGATTTCGCTGGCTGCCGTTTGCTGGGTAAAGCGAAAGGGTACGATTTCCAATCGGCTGTCTGTAAGCTGAGCCGGTTTTTCATACGAGAAGAGGTGATTCAGCTCTTGTGTTCTTGTTGTGATATCCATGCGATTAATTGTTGTTTTGGTACAAATGAACAACACATTATTCGGACTGCAAAAAAAATGGGTTTAGCGTCCATATCAGGGGATTAAAATGAACATTTAGGGATAAAAAACGTTATATAGGGGTGAAATATGAACTTAATTTCAATATATTTGTTCAATAAAAAGCGATTTGAGATATGATATCACGTGCACATAAAATACCGGAATATATTTATGAAAAATCGAATATCGTGCGTTTGATTTTGTGGACGGCGACCTTTGCGTTGGTATTTATCAACATCTATAAGCCTTTCAGTTCATCAAACTGGTATTCGGTTTCCGAGTTTAAATTCTTTCTTTTCTCCAGTCTGATTATTCTTACCGGCGTGCTGGTGGTTGTGCTCAGTCGCATCGTGATGTATTATTGGGGTCGCCGGCACGGCATTACATATGTGGGCTATACGTTCTGGATTTTTATGGAGATTATGCTGATGGCGCTTTTTTATACCATATATACGTCGATACTGAACCCGGAACGCGAATATATGGATGTTTTTCGCGAGTCGGTGATTAATACCAGTCTGGTGTTGTTGCTGCCTTATGCCGTATTGCATCTCTATTTTTCTTACAAAGAAAAAGAGGGGCAGATTCAGCAACTTAAGGATTATCAGGCGGAGATGGCAGGGCGCCAAAATGTATATACCTTTTATGATGAGAAGAATGAACTGCGTTTGTCTGTGAAGCGGACCAATCTGCTCTACCTGGAATCAGCCGATAATTATGTATGTATCTGGTATCTGAACAAAGGATCGCTTACCAAGTTTATGCTGCGTAATTCTTTGAAAGGACTTGAAGAATCACTTGTCGATACCAATATATTGCGGTGTCATCGTTCATTTATGGTGAATTTTGATCAGGTAAAAGTGGTGCGCCGCGAAAAGGAGGGCGTTTTTCTGGAGCTTGATATGGATCATGTACCCGATATTCCGATCTCAAAAACCTATAGTGAGCGGGTGATTCACTGGTTTATGACGAGTTCGGGCTAA